>CACZTF010000094.1 GCA_902784025.1 uncultured Lachnospiraceae bacterium | reverse complement strand
GAGGTAACACATGTATTTTTCCACTCGCTTGTAGTGGATCCCAAAAGAGGCTTTTCAACAGGAGTGAATTCCTCATGGGACAAACTTACTCCGGGTTTTTGTCAGTGGATGACTACCGTTAGTGAGTTTGATAAGATGATGGAAGAGATGTACAAAAATGATTACGTTCTTGTAAGTCTTTACGATATGATCGATATTACGAAAGATGCTGACGGTGTGGAACATATAGAGGGCAAGAATATATATCTTCCTGAAGGAAAAACACCATTTGTAATGTCAGTTGACGATGTTTCCTATTATCACAGTTACGACGGACGCGGATGCGCTTCAAAAATGATCGTGGGAGAAGACGGAAAGCCGACATGTGAGTATGTAGATGCAGATGGTAAGACTCTTGTGGGATCATATGATGTTGTTCCAAGGCTGGACGATTTCCTGGAAGAACATCCTGATTTCTCTTACAAAGGAGCAAAAGGAACTATAGCACTTACAGGTTATAACGGAATCCTAGGATACAGGACGGATTTTTGTTATCGCGATAAGGTAGAGGACGATCTTCTTGATGATCAGATCGCCTGGCTGGAGGAGAATCCCGATTTTGACTGGAATAAGGAGTGCGAAGAAGCCAAAAAAGTAGCTCAGGCCATCAAGGATGACGGTTGGACATTTGCAAGCCATACATGGGGTCATATAAGGATAGGTGATTCTGAAAGAGACAGGATAGAGGCAGATACCACAAAATGGCTTGAGCGTGTTGCACCGCTGACCGGTGATACAGATATCATTATATTTGCTCACGGCCAGGATCTTGCTTCATGGGATGAGGATTATGCAGAAACTGATAAGTTCAAATATTTAAAAAGTAAAGGTTTTTCCATCTTTTGTAATGTAGACTCATCAAAATATTTTGTTCAGATAGGAGATGAGTTCCTGAGAATGGGAAGAAGAAACCTTGACGGACTCAGGCTTTGGCAGGCTGTGAAAGGCGGAAAGGATTACCTGAGTGATCTGTTCGATCCGGCTGTAGTGATAGATCCGGAGAGACCTACAGATGCTTATCTGTACGAATGATACTGATATGTGAATAAAAAAAGATCTCCCGCATGTGGAAGATAAGATCTTCAGTACAGGAGGTCTTTTTTTATTATGGTTTTGATCAAAGCTTTGTCATCCAGAGACCATGGAGATTGCAGTATGCATAAACTGCTAAAGCCTTTTCTCCTCCGAGTGCAAATGCTGCCTCGGGAGCGTCGCCGGGATTAAGTACTTTTTGCTGTCCTCCGTTTTCGGTCTTGAGATAAATCCATTCGATGTAATGTTCAGGCTCCATTGGATGAGCAACAGAACCAACAGTGACTTTGACCGTATCGCCTTCGATATTCACAACAGGAAGATGCTTTTCCTCACTTGCATCGACAGTATTAGGCTTAAGTTCTTCCATAGGATTTCCGCAGCATACGATGGGAATATTTTTGTCTTTTTCTACTTTTACAATCTGTCCGCATGTAGGACAGACAAGAAATTTTGTATCCATAAGAATCCTCCTCAAAAAATAATTTGTTTAAAAACTGATATTATTTTAAGAAAAAAAGAATGATTATACAAGGGTAAAGGAGTGTTTTTTTTTCTCATTTTAAATCATATGTAACTATAATATTGAAATTATTACTAAATCATGTAAAAAACACATCTGATGACAGATTTAGAATTCAAAGAAAAAATACGGGTGACAAATCACTTGAAAAAACATATAATACATATTAATAAAATCGGAGGTATAGGTTATATCATGAGTAATCAGGAAAAATCTTTAAATACAAACACGATAAGTACAGAAACAAAATGTGTACAGGGGGGATATCGCCCCGGAAACGGAGAGCCCAGACAGGTACCCATAATACAGTCTACTACTTTTAAATATGACACATGCGAAGATATGGGAAAACTGTTTGATCTGGAAGCGGCAGGGTATTTTTATACCAGACTGCAGAATCCTACAAACGACCATGTCGCTGCAAAGATAGCTGAACTGGAGGGTGGTACTGCAGCTATGCTTACATCTTCCGGCCAGGCAGCTTCGTTTTTTTCTCTTTTTAATATTTGTGAATGCGGCGACCATTTTATATCATCTGCTTCTATTTACGGAGGTACATTTAATCTGTTTTCAGTGACTATGAAGAAAATGGGTATAGATGTGACATTTGTAGATCCTGATTGTTCAGAGGAAGAACTGAATGCGGCTTTCAGAGAGAATACCAAAGCCGTATTTGGGGAGACTATAGCTAATCAGGCTCTTACGGTATTGGATATAGAGAAGTTTGCGAAAGCAGCACATGATCACGGTGTGCCGCTTATCGTGGACAATACTTTCCCCACTCCCGTAAACTGTCGTCCTATTGAGTGGGGAGCGGATATAGTGATCCACTCTACTACTAAATATATGGATGGGCACGGTGCTGCCGTGGGGGGAGTTATAGTAGACTCCGGAAAGTTTGACTGGAACGCCCATGCGGACAGATTTCCGGGACTTACCACACCGGACGAATCCTACCATGGTGTCACATTTACGGAAAGGTTCGGCCTTGAAGGTGCATTTATCACCAAATGTACGACACAGCTGATGAGAGACCTTGGAAGTATACAGTCTCCCCAGAATGCATATCTGCTGAATCTCGGACTTGAATCTCTGCATGTACGCATGAAACGTCATGTGGAGAACGGAATGGCGGTGGCAGAACTGCTTTCGAAGAGTGATAAGGTAAAGAAGATAAGCTATCCTGGACTTAAGAGCGATAAATATTATGATCTTATGCAGAAATATATGCCGAATGGTGGCTGCGGTGTGGTTTCCTTTGAATTGGCAGGCCGTTCTGAGGCTTTGGAGTTTATGAAGAAGCTTAAACTGGCATTTATAGAGACCCATGTTGCTGACTCAAGAACATGTTGTCTGAATCCCGCGACCACTACCCACAGACAGCTTACTGACGAGCAGCTTGAGGCAGCAGGGGTACCTGCCGGACTTATCAGGCTTTCCTGCGGTCTGGAGGCCACCGGGGATATACTTGCAGATGTAGGGCAGGCATTAAGATGATTTTTTTGCCCGGATATGATTTACTAAAAATCATTCGGGTTTGATAACATGACCATGTAAAGTATTTATGGTCAGGGAAACGTGTTCCTTTACGGTTATGACATTGTAGATTAAAGTATATTATTGAAAACCGTTATTGAGGATATTCTGAGATCAGCTAAAGAGATAAAAGTGTGTTGTAAGAAAACAAAAAAAGGAGATGCGCATGAAAAACACTATGATCGCGCAGTCGGGGGGTCCGACGGCAGTAATAAATGCAAGTCTGGCAGGTATCCTTGATACTGCATTTGCGGGTAACGATGCCGGTGAGGTATACGGCGGCGTCCATGGGATACAGGGGATAATAGAGGGGGATGTCATATCTCTTTCAGATCGGTTTAAGGGAGATCCGCAGAAGCTTAAGCAGCTTTACTATACTCCTGACATGTATCTGCGAACATGCCGGTATAAGCTGAAGAATCCGGATGAAGACAGCTCGGATTATGATAAGATCCTTGAGACCTTTAAGAAGTATGACATAGGTATATTTATTTATATCGGGGGCAATGATTCAATGGATACTGTTGCCCGTATGTCGGAATTCGTTAAAGCAAAGGGTGAGGACATTAAGGTAGTGGGTGTTCCCAAGACCGTGGATAATGACCTGGTGGAGATCGATCATACGCCCGGTTTCGGATCCGCAGCTAAATATGTAGCCACCAGTGTGAGGGAGATCATCCTGGATACATGTATTTATCCGTATGCCAATGTTTCCGTAATGGAGATAATGGGGCGTGACGCCGGATGGCTGACTGCTGCTGCAGCCCTTGCTGTACCGGAAGGCTGCAGCGCAAGACCTCTTTTGTATCTTCCGGAGGCTGCATTTGATTCTGATAAGTTTATCGAAAGAGTCAGGAAGGAAACGGAAGAGCACGGATATGCAGTTGTTGCGGTATCTGAAGGAGTACGTGACAGGGATGGTAATTACATTTCGGCATCTGAAACGAAGCTTGATAAGTTCGGACATCTTCAGCTCAGTGGCACGGGAAGTGTTTTAGCAGACAGGATAAAAGAAGAAATAGGATGTAAAGTCAGGGATATAGGTCTTTCTTCTGCCCAGCGATCTGCAGGTCACTGTGCTTCCGATACAGACCGTAAAGAAAGCTTTAAACTCGGTCAGAACGGCTGCAGATATGCATTAGAGGGAAAGACCGGTGTTATGGCATGCCTGAAAAGAACAGGAAATTCACCTTATGAAGTGGAGTATTCATCCGAAGATGTACTTAATATTGCTAATAAAGTGAAGGGGGTTCCTATGGAGTGGATAGATCTTGAAAATGCTTTTGTAAGACAGGAAATGATAAATTATCTTAGACCCCTTATACAAGGTGAGTCGGATATACCTTATAAAGACGGACTTCCGGATTACATTTTTGAAGAGTTTTGATTTTTAATGATCATAAAAAAAATCTGAAAAAAATCCCCCAAGGGGGCTTCTTAAGTGTTTTTATTGGTGTTACCATACAGTTACCTACTAGAATAAGGGGGGTTCGTAAAAGAGTTATTTTCCTTATCAGTAGGAAGCACTGTTCTCCAATTTTTCATTTTGACACTAATAACTATTGTCAGGGATATTTTTTAAAGGACGGAGCAGAGATAAAGACCGGCTCATCTTGTATGTCAGCTTCGAACTGAAGGAACGGATATTGCAACCTCCTATTGGTATTGGTTCCGAATGATTGCATCCCTGAAAACCGCCGCAGGGCGGTTTTTTTGTGCGCTGAGAGCTTCTGTCCGGAAATATTTTTACCATAGACAGATCCCGGTCAGATTTGTTTTAAAGATAATAAACTCTTGTACAAAAAATATCCCCCCGCAGGGGTTTCTTGATCATTTGATAAGTATATAATCATTCACGAGGGGAATATATTATCTTACCTGTAAAAGGAGGTCAAAATGAAAATCAAAAACAGAGTTAAAAGGGGGATCGCATTTGCATCCATAGCGATCATGTCAGGCGGTGTGCTTGCTGCATGCGGAGGCAACAACGGTGATGCGGGCAGTACAACTGAGTCAACTACTACGTCTGAGACCACAGCTGCGGGGACTACGGCATCGTCATCATCATCATCGTCAGCTTCTTCAGATCGTCCTACATTCAGATTTGCAGGTAACGGCGGTATGACCATGGACCCTGCCAACGCTTATGAGGGTTGGGTTACGATACGAAATGGTGTGGCAGAAACACTATTTATTCTTGATGATGATATGGAGGCACAACCTAATCTTGCAGACAGCTTTACTCTTTCAGATGATAATCTTACTTATGAGATCAAGATTAAGGATG
>CACZTF010000093.1 GCA_902784025.1 uncultured Lachnospiraceae bacterium | reverse complement strand
TCCAATAGTTTTAAAACCTGAGCTGCAGAAATGCTACTATGACTATCTTGAGAGATCCGGCCAGACAGAATTCATTAAAACAACAGAAAATCTTTAGCGCGAATAGCGATACTGATCCGGGGAATTTAGTTTGCTTATTTGTTGCATAAGTGCTATATTACCTTGACAAAATGGGACAAAACTCTTAAGATTACCTTAAAGGGTGTTAAGAAAAAGCACCGTTTTGTTTTCTAAATTTTTTCTTAAGTATAAAGGAGAGTGGAATAATGAAGTTAAAGAGATGGTTATCAAGAGCTCTCGTGCTTGCTATGGTAGTGGCACTCATGATCCCGGTACCAGTAGCAGCTAAGAGCAGTGGCGGCGGAAAGCTCGTCAAGTCTGTCACAGTGTATGATTATCAGAAAGCATCTGGCAGATGGAAAGCAATTTCGCAGGATTCTTATAAGTATGATAAGAAGAATTATCCTGTAGAGATTGGAGAAACGACTTACACTGAATGGTTCCTTGGCGTTCCAGTCAATGGTAATAAGAAAGTCAGCACTATAAAGTATAAATACAAGGGTAAATCACCTAAGTCGGCGAAGGTTAAGGACGGATCCGGCAAAGTTGTTTCAACACGTAAGTATAAGAGTGGCAAAGTTGTTAGTATTGCTTCAGCAAGCATGACTTCTGATGAAGTAACTGATTGGGTAGGAGATACAGAAGTGTTCAAGGGCGATAATGTCTACGCTTCTAATGGAACTACAAATATCTCTTATAACAAGAGTGGTCTTGCTGTATCTACTACATATGCAGGTGCAAACAGTGAAAAATATGTTTCCGGTTCAGCGGACGCAGGTACAAACAATAACACAAACTTCTATGCAATAACTCATAAGAAAGGTGTTCCAAGCCTTATCATCAGAAGCAATGCAAGTGGTTATACCAGTTCTTCTGTAAGTGCCGGCGGATCGAGCTCATCTTCATATCAGAGAAATGCTGACGGAACTTGGGTAAGAGTTAATAATGGCGTTACAACTTATGGCAAGACTGATGTAACTAACTACTATTCTACTTTTGATAAGAATGGTCGTGTTGTTGAAGAAGGCGAAATCGATATCGATTCAACAACAGGATTACAGAAAATCTTCCCTACATATAGGTATGTGTATTCCGTAAAGAAGGGAAAAGTAAATCAGGTAGTAGGATATTCTCTTGAGACAAATGAGTATGGAGTAGTTACAAAGATTACACCAGACACACTGTGGCAGTTCAAATACACAAAGGCAAAAGCTTCCAAGGTTAGATATCTGAGCATGATTAACAGTTTCCTCGGCGCTACAGGATTCTTCGCTTGGTATTAATACCGCGAGAAGGTAAAAGTTCTTAATCAAAACAGATAGTGTTCTGAAAAAAACGGGATGCTGCAATTAGTCAGCATCCCGTTTTTACATTTAGTTCCATAAAGATATGACAGATAACAGAATGCAGAAGAAAAGGGATTACTCACTTGACTTAATAAGATCAATTGCTATTTTAGGCGTGGTGCTCAATCACGCTGTTGAATTTACGTATCCTATTATTTCACCTGAAAAAATGGCGACTTTTTCTTTAGCAAAGCAAATTCTGTGTTATAGCTGCTTTGTTATTGGCAGAGGGGGAGTACCTCTGTTTTTTATGCTTACCGGATACCTGTTGCTGCCAAGAGAATATGATGTAAAAAAAGCAGGAGAATTCTTCAAATATAAATTTGTACGCCTGCTGATTGTCTGGGAGCTGTGGATATTGATTTACCAGATATTTCTCAGCTGGTACAATCAGCAGCCTGTTCTTCCGCAGGAGTATTTAAAACGCGCATTATTTCTGGAGAACGCAGGGCTTTCTCACACATGGTATATGCCGGCTATCATAGGAATGTATCTGTTTATTCCTTTTGTGGCAATTGCATTAAGATCGATGAATGGCAAAACCCTGGGAATACTTATGACTGTTTGCTATTTTTATGTTTTTGTTACTCCCGTAGTATCCTTGTATCTGACTTCTGTAGACCGGCCTGAAATTGAAAATCAGCTCTCTCTTTCTTTTGGCGGAGGAATGTATGGTTTTTACGTAATAATGGGATATTTGTCAGCTGAATATAAAAACCAGATAAAGGAAAAAATGTCTTCCCGGATAATGCGCATATTGACATTATCAGCAGGAATCATATCTTTTTCGCTGACAGTATGGATGCAGATTTATTTAACCAATGCAGAAATTAAGTATAGTGTATGGTACAACAATGCGTTTTTACCACTTACTGCAATTTGCTTATTTTCATTGCTCAAAAACGTTGAGCTGAAACCGATAGCCGCCGGCTTTGTGTCACAAATATCTAAATGTTCATTTGGTATTTTCTGCGTGCACGAGTTGGTTTTGCTGCCTTTGTTAGGAATAATCGGAGAAAAATCTCACAACTATCAAAAGCTAACAATTCTATTTACAGGTACATTTGTAATATCATTTATAATCGTAAAACTGCTTGGCATGATACCTAAGGTAAAAACACTATTTCTAATGAAATAGTAATATTACATATATAAAAAGAGTTCGCAGCTATGACATATATAATAAATCAGGAGAATAATAAGAAAAAATCCGGCAGACTGGATAATCTGGATGCGCTGAAAGCCATATCCATAACATTGGTCGTTTTTTGTCATTATGTACTTCTTTCAAAAGAAAGTATTGCCGGTAATGCTGTAATGTCTGCAGCATGGGGAGCTGTTCCTTGCTTTATGATGGTATCAGGTGCTCTGCTTCATAGCAAAAAAAGCTTCTCATGGAGCTATTATTTTAATAAACTGGCAAAAATCATAATACCTTTTATAGTGTGGAGACTCATATATTTGCTTATAACAGCAATGGTTTCAACGGTAGAGAGCTCTTTCTCCCAAGTGATCCAGTATCTGTTTTTCTTCAAGGATATTGACAGTGTCAGTACAGGGGGAATGTGGTACATAATTGCATACATAGTTGTACTCCTTATATACCCTGTTACATACCACCTTTTTCAGGACAAAAATGGAAGAAACGTGCTATTGTTTATGTGTATTCTGGCATGTCTTTCCGGGATTCTGATCCCGAGTGTAAACTGGGGTGCGAATAAAATATCAGCAGCTATGGGAAGGGGTGAGATATCAATAATCACACTTAACATGCTGATGCCTTTTAACAACTATGCAAATATGTTGTTTTACTTCATCATCGGAGCCTTTATTTTTGATTCGCGTGACAGCATAAAAGAGTTCTTTAATGAGAGAAGATATATTACAATAGCTACTGTTGTTGCCGGAGTGGCCGGCTTAATGGCAGTTAAGTATCTCGATAATGGCACCTGGCGATGGGAAAACATTTATATATTGGATGGATATACGCGTTTTTCAACTTTGATTTTATCTATAGGTCTATTTTTGTTCTTTCTGGTTTATGACTTTAATAAAATCTATCATATGCTCGCGGTAAGCGTGGGCCGATATACTATGGGAATATACTACATCCATCCTATTGCTCTGTTTGTATGCTATGTAACTATTTATCCATACCTGACTGATTATTCTTCATTTTCACTAAACTGCGTGAAGACTATCGTTATGCTGATCTTTTCTGCTGTTGTTACTATA
>CACZTF010000092.1 GCA_902784025.1 uncultured Lachnospiraceae bacterium | reverse complement strand
ACAGGCGTATTCGGATATCGACCTTGAAATTTATAGGGATTGCTGTTGTAATAGGAGTATTCATTTTAACATTTTCCTTTTCGTATGCATGGGGCGAATCCGAAAAAATGATTGAAGCAAGATCAGGTACAGATGTGTTTGCGACCATTAATCTGGAAGACTTTGAAGGGCAGACATTGACTATAGATGACTTGGATGGCACAAAGCTGGTTGCCTATAACATATGGGAAACGACATGTCCGGCCTGTCTGGGAGAGATGGGTGCTCTGGAGAAGCTGTCCGGAGAATACGACCCGTCGCAGTTCAGGCTGATCGGTATGTGTGCTGATCTTTATGACAGGAATGGCGAATTAAAGCCGGAGCAACTGGAAAAGGCTAAGGAATTGATGAAAAAATCCGGGGTGACATTTACCAATTTAGTCCCGGACCAGGGATTTACGGATTTCTTCAGGGCGTCCATCGCAGGTTTCCCTACGACCTTCTTTGTAAATAGTGAAGGGGAAGTCGTCAGTGTGACAGCTGGGGCAAAAGAACTGAAAGCCTGGAAAGAGTATGTGGATTCAGAGCTTGAGAAGCTGCAGTAATACTTACAGATACGGAGATGATGAGATGAGAATAAAAGAAAAAAACAGAAAATGGATTACTATCACAGTTCTGGCTCTTGCTTTATGTTTGATGACCGCCGGTATTATAAACGGCGAACCGGAAATCGTCCTTACAAAGGCGACCAGTATCTGCCTGCAATGCATAGGGATTAATTAGGAGCCTGGCTATGAAAGAAAAATCAGATAATAAAATAAAAAAACAGAGCCGTATCCGTCTGTGGTTTCAGGTGGCCTGGTTTGTTCTCACTAATGGATATGTTCGCGGATATACAAAGGGAAGGATTTTTAACGGGAATACGAAAGTGCTTTGTTTGCCGGGCCTGAACTGCTATTCCTGCCCGGGTGCCCTCGGCTCCTGCCCGATGGGGGCTCTGCAGGCTGTGCTGGGGAATGCTTCTTACCGTATTTCTCTTTATGTATTTGGATTTCTCGCAGCCATGGGGGTCATTTTCGGTCGTTTGATCTGCGGATGGATGTGTCCTTTTGGCCTGTTTCAGGACCTGTTGTACAAGATAAAGATCAAAGTAAAAAGAAAGAATCTGCCGGGGCATAAATACCTGAAATATTTGCGCTATATCATACTTGTGGTATTTCCGATCCTGTTGGTTTCGATCATGCTCGATATTACCGGCTCAAGTATGCCCTGGTTTTGTGAATGGATCTGCCCGAGCGGAATGCTGCTGGGTGCTATCCCGCTACTGACAGTCAATACAGGGCTTCGGGCAGCGATAGGCATCCGCTTTATATGGAAACTGTCCCTTCTGCTTGTCATTACGGTGCTGTCGGTATTTTATTACCGGCCTTTCTGCAAGTATTTGTGCCCACTGGGCGCCATTTACGGTCTTTTCAATCCAATCTCCAGTTACAGGCTTGTAATTGATAAGGACAAATGTGTTTCGTGCGGTTTATGCCAGAGGGCCTGCGGCATGGATATCAGGACATTTGAAACGCCTAACAGTCCTGACTGTATCCGCTGTGGAAGCTGTATAGCGGCGTGTCCTAAAGGTGCCATAGAATCGACCTGGCACAAGACCGGACAAAAGATCAGAAGCCGTTGTTTCATCGACGATGGGGCTATTCTTCCGGTGCACAGAAGAAATAGTGAAAGCCAAACGGTTCTCTCTGCTGATAAGGGCAGCACAATGACGATCAGAAGATGGAAGCCAGTATTTCTCGGTCTGCTCATGATCATAGCAGGAGCAAGCAGTCTGTTTGTGGGAGCCGTATATATTGTGGCAAATACTCTGGTAAGCCATTTTCAGATCGAGCTCTACCATGATATGAATGTGGCAGCCGCTTTCATGGGTCTCTTCTGGTGTGTTTCATCTATGATTGTCTTGCTTACAGGACTATATACGATACGGTTCAGCAAAATGACGGAAAGACTGCTCTCGATTAATGAGAAATTAAAGGCTGCCTGGATCATCGCGCTTATAGGACTTGTGATTGGCATTGTGGGCGTCATTATTGATTTAAGGGCATTTTCCAGTACTCTTACACCATTAATGCTCGATACGTTTGTATATGCATGGATTCCCGTTCTGATGCTGCAGGTACGTCAAATGAGCCGGGAGATCAAAGGGAAAAAGGCCACTACTCTGCTATGGGTAATACTGAGCATTGTTAATACAGTTCTCGCACTATCATCACCGTGGATTGTATTGTTTCTT
>CACZTF010000091.1 GCA_902784025.1 uncultured Lachnospiraceae bacterium | reverse complement strand
TGGGCATTTGCCTCAACGACGGCATCCGAGATTTCCTACGCCAAGGAGCACTATGAAAACACAGGTGAAATTGATGTACAGGAGCTTTCCCCTGCTCATCTCGGTTACTTTTTGCACAAGCGTGTCGTAGATCCTCTTGGCCTTACATACGGAGACTATAATAATTCAAGCAACTGGACAAATGGAGGCAATTACGATTGGGCAATGCAGCATCTGGCTACTTACTCCGGATTTGGGTTGGAAATAAATACTCCTTTTGACGACAACGTCGGTAAAGACACATGTTATGATGATATTTATGCTTACGATGATTATATAACTATGCAAAACGGGATTCTGCTTAAGGATGCTGATGTTGACACTGTCAAGAGTCTGGTATATCAATACGGAGCGATAGCAGCATCAATCAGCAGCACCTACCTTTCTCGTAAGAGGGGTTTTTTATATGATTACAAATCTGGTACAACAAATCATGCAGTAGTTGTGCTTGGCTGGGATGATCACTATTCCAAAGAAAAATTCAGAATAAATGAAACAAGTGAGATACCGTCCGAAGACGGAGCATGGATCGTGCAAAACAGCTGGGGAAGTGATGCTCATGACAATGGTTATTTCTATATGTCATATGAGAGCTTTGGGGTAATCAACAATGCTCTTATTGCATATGATCTTCAGCCTGCAGACACTTACGAATATAACTATCAATATGATGGAACTTGTAATTACTTTCTTCCGGATGAGTTGGAAGAAAGCGACATAATGTATGACTGGATGGATCTTTCCGCAGGTAACATTGCCGCCAACATATATACAGCGCAAGACGATGTGCAGCTTGACGCGGTCGGTTTTACGGAATATAACTACGGACCAACGGATTATCAAATCGAGATATATACAAATCTGACGTCAGAGGATGACCCTGAAAGCGGGGTGCTTAGGTCCAGCACCAATGCCCACTCGGATACTCCGGGTTTTAAAACGATGGAGCTTGATCAACCTGTAGGGATACATAAGGGAGATCGTTTTTCTATTTTAATCAAGCTCAAAGGCAGAATATATTTTGCTACGGAGTATGCATATTCCAACGATCAATATGACTCTTATCATGCATTAACTGCAGATCATCAGAGTTTTCTGAGTGAGGACAACGGTTTAACATGGATGGATATGAATAATTATCCTCAACGATCACGGTGCTTCCGAATCAAAGGACTGGCTAACAAAGCTGAGCTGTATCAAGTCACATTCACTGACGGGCTGAATAATAGAATTGGCGTTGACTATGTGCTGCCTCATCAGTCTGCAGTTGCACCTGCTGTCCCTAATAGAAACGGCTATACATTCGTAAAATGGGATACCGCCTTCAATGATGTGACGAAAGATATCACAGTAAATGCTATCTGGGAACAGATGCCTGTCGTTACACCTGAGAATGATCCAACACCAGGGAATAGTTCAACACCTGAAAATAGTCCATCGGGCACCATCACCATTACAAAGCTGGCAAACCCAATTACAATCAAGGGTAGAACAGTAACGATAAAACACTCCAGGCTTAGAAAGAAAACGCAGACTATCAAGCGTTACAAGGCAATCAAAGTCAGCAATTCAAAAGGAAAAGTCACTTACAAGCTGATCAGTGTAAACAAGAAAAAATTCAAAAAGTACTTCAGAATCAATAAGACAACTGGCAATCTTACCGTAAAGAAAGGGCTCAAGAAGGGAACCTACAAGCTTAGAATCAGAATTCAATCTTCCGGAAACGCAAAATATAAGGCTAAAAGTAAGATTGTCACAGTAAAAGTGAGGCTGCGCTAAAATCACTATCTTTTGACCGTTCCTATTGGCCACGTGGCTTCTGGCTGTGGATTCAGCTCGTACCTCTTTCCGCCGAGCCTGACTCTGACATTTTTGTGCTGGACTGCATAATAGATTTTATATCCGTAAATATCCTTCGCAGGACTGTCTTTACCGGCAAAGTGCACTGTGCAGGGCACACCAAGATCATCCATAAAGTCTTTCATCATTTTTGCGCCGGAGATGCAGGTGCCGTTGCCGCCATACCAGAGCTGTATGCCTGTTACCCCTCCGTTGCTGCTGTACTTGCCTGTGGATATGAGCTTACCAATCGCATCTATGATTTCCCATGTGCTCATATCTGCAGACACCATAGTGGAAATTGTCTTCTTTCTCCACTTTCTGTAATTGGCTGAAGTCCTGGATATCTTTTCCTTGCCTCGGAATCCGTTGATGAAAGCGTAAGGCACCTTAATTGTCTGCGGCTCTGAGCCGTCCAGATAATTGAGAGTTAAAGTGAACCTGCCCGGTTTCAGCGGCTTGATCGTCAGCTTTATGGATGTTATGCCTGTTTTCTTATCTGGATCTTTCCTGACGGTGACCTTAGCCATGGTCTTATCGTATTCCGTGCTCTCCAGCGACACGTCTTTTGGTATTGTATATTCCACACTTAACGGTTTCCCAATAACTAAAGCGTATCCCAGATCTTCTCCCGCATTGCCGATCTTGTTATTCAATACCTTTACTTTGCATTGCAGCGTCTTTCCTCCGGTCCTGCAGGTTATCGAAGCAGTTCCCTTTTTTACCGGGGTGACTGTGATCTGTGTTTTCGTTTGCTTCGTTATCCGTATTATGTCGTCACCCTCTATCGACCACTTGCCCTTTCCTTTCCGGAGCTTTATTGTCTGCTTTCCGCCAAATGCTATGGTAACGGATTTTGACGAAAGCGTTGGCGTCCCCTTTGCCTCTGCAATCGAAGTCTGAAGGACCAGCCCTAAAGCTGAAAATACCAACACAAGCAACACTGAGGATATAAGACGCGCCAATTTTCTATTATTATTCATTTATAGTCTGCCTTTCAAATTCATTGTGAACCTGCCGCTGTCAGTACTGCCAAAGGGGTCTGTCACTGTACTGTTATTGTACAAGTACAAATATTTCCGCTATCTTCGTTCCCTTATTATTCTTTTTGCTTGCGTTTACAGTTACTTTTACTTTAAGTGAGTATTCTCCTTTTTTCGTGCCTTTTTTTACAGTCACCTGTCCGGTTTTACGGTTAAGCTTCAACGCTTTTCTTGATGCTTTATTACCACCCACTACTTTAAAAGTAACCTTTGATTTGATGTCTTTTATATAGAAGCACTTAAACCTCTTTGATTTAGTTGATAATTGACTGCTCTTTACTTTAATGAAAT
>CACZTF010000090.1 GCA_902784025.1 uncultured Lachnospiraceae bacterium | reverse complement strand
TGCTATGATGAAAATGACGCCTTCCTTGAAGACGACTACACCTGCGATTACCTGAACCTTGAGCACTACACAGGAGAACTGAAGGGCGGAGAGAAGCTTCTGGAATACTACGGCCGTTACCTGAAAGAAAAAGACCAGCCCCGTGCAAATGTGGATGCCTGGTTACTGATGCGCCTTGCCCGTATGTATCAGTCAAGACATTTGGACGAGAAAGAAGCCGACAGGCTGAAATGGTTCCTGGAACATTTTGAAAATATGAAAAAGAATAAGAAGGAGAAAAAAATGCCGACAATAAACACTTATGATATGCAAATGTAATAAGCCGGCATATACCACCAATGTAAATGTGACAACCGATTCCGGTGATGACGGGGTGGATAATTCTGTTCAAAATCTCTTTATAAATAATAGTAAAAGATTTATAATTATAACGATAATGAGAAATAGCAAATAAAATGTGGGTGATGATGAATGTATGTGAGTACAGGTGCTTGGAAAATAAATTAGTACATAAGGAGGAAAATGTTATGGCAAAATATATTGTAAATGGTAAACATTATGAAACTGATCTTTTCGGACTATTTATAGGGGGTGTATCTGATGAGAAAAATGTTTTGTTTTTGCATCCTATAGGAGAAGAATGGGATAAATATTTCATTTCAGACCCCAAATGGGCGGATAAGGAAAACCAAAAAGCTATAATTCTCTATACATCATTAGAGAATAAAATGGAAGTTGAAAAGTTAGTGTACATTGCCTGGAAAAAAGCCCATGATCCCGGTAATGTTGAAATAGAAGTGGAGTTGGATGAGACAGACCGCAGTTATTTAAAAGGATTACTGGTTCAATATTATAGCGTGGAATTTTTGATTTAACTAAAAAAAGGAAAATATCTGAAGTATTGTGATTTCGACGTTTGTATTCGGGTGTTTAGATTTGCCGCAGAGAGTATTACAACTATTCAAAAGAAAATTAGGTCTACAATGATGTACTTTCATGGATGATTCCGGATATGTAATTGAACTTCTATCAAATCAACAGGACGTTTCAGATCCTATTTTGTTTCAAATTATGGCAGAGTCTGCAACTTCTGTTCATATTCATGGCGGTATTCCAGACAATTACATTGATGAAAATATGGAACCAGATGCGGTCATTAATATATTGTTGAATTTTTGAGACTTAGTGACTGTAGTCAAACTAATTATACGGAAGAGTTTAAGTCAGTGGAAAGTGTATTACTATAAATACAGTATATGAAAGCTAGAAAAGTAACTTTTGTTTTACTAACAACTTTGCCCATAGATTGTTACGAGATTTGATTAAATTTGTAATTTTTTTACGGAGGTTATTAATTGAATAGTCGGTTAACACTTGGAATAACAAGTATAGGTGATTTACTTATAAATAAAAAGATTACTAATACGGATGATGATGCCATCAAAGAAGTCGATTTGACAATACCGGAGTATCAGCGACCGTATAAGTGGACGACAAAGAATGTAAATCAACTTCTTGAAGACATAGAAGAGGCAATGAATACCAAAAAAAAAGAATACCGGGTTGGCACTCTTATTTTGCATCTGGATAAAGAGGACGGTAAGTATAAAATAGTAGATGGACTACAGCGTACTATTACTTTTTCTTTGTTGTTAAAATGTCTTGATCAGGAACATGATTTTTTGAAGCAAACGATATCCAGGAATCGGTATAGCCTTTACAATATCAAGAATAATTATAGAACTATAGAGCGACGGCTTGCAAAAAATCTTGTTGAAGAGAATGATAAAAATAAAAGTGACTGGTTGGAGTATATAAAAAATAATTGTGAATTGATTGTTGTAATAACGGAGGATATTTCCGAAGCTTTTCAGTTTTTTGACTCTCAGAATGCCAGAGGAAAAGCTCTTTATCCCCATGATTTGCTTAAAGCGTATCATCTTAGGGAGATGAATAATGCTGATGTTAAAGAGACAGAACGTATTGTAAAAATGTGGGAAGAACTGGATCAGAAGGCTCTTTCTACACTGTTCAATGAATACCTCTATCGTATAAAAGAATGGGTACGAGGAAATCGTTCTGATGAACTTACGGAGCATAACATAGATATTTTTAAAGGTGTGTCCTCAAAGGATAACTTTCCATTTGCTCAGTATTATAAAGGTGCTTTTGCATATGCGAATGAGCTTAATTGTTCACATGTACCGTTTGTCACAGGCATTCAGAAATTAAGCACGTTTCAGATTAATGCACCTATTATCGCAGGAAAAGCATTTTTTGAATTTACAAAACACTATTTTGATATCATTGCAGATATCAAAAACAATAATAAATTTGAAGGATATTTTATTATTGATAATCCTATTGTAAAGACGCTTAACCTTCCTAAACATAAAAATGGTACGGGGTATAGAATCACACGTTTGATGTATGATACTGCTATATTGCTTTATGTGGATAGGTTTTGTCCAGTAATTCCTTCAAAAGTAGATATCGATTATCTCGAAAAGTTTGTTGTCTATGCATTTGTGTGGGCATATTCAATGAGAGCTCAGTATAGAAATGTTGGGTGGTTGGTAGCCCAAAATTATGTGATGGGGACAGCGAAAAAGGATAATGTCGTAAACGATTTTAATATTTACAAAGTGATAGCAGAATCAGATTCACCAAGCGAGCTTTTGAGCAAGATGGAATATAGAATCGTGCCTCTCAGGATTAAGATATCTGATAATGAAATACTTGAATCAAAAGATTCAAATAATGTGTGTGAGAATTATTTATATCACTTCAAAGATTATAAGTTTTTGGTAGGAGAAAAAAATGGCAAAGAATGAACTACCTCTTAAAGATATCT
>CACZTF010000089.1 GCA_902784025.1 uncultured Lachnospiraceae bacterium | reverse complement strand
CATGGACAGTGACCGGTGATTCGGTGGTAAGTGATCTGTACAACGCCGGTAAGATAACGGATGCTTCAGGAAAGTCAGTAACTGTAAAGGACACTGCCGGAAATGTGCTGGTGCAGGGTGAGTCGGAATATACCATTACTGTAGAAAGTTATACCGAAACGGCGGACTTAAGTGGCGCAGGAGAGCTGTGATCTGATACCTTAAAAAATACGAAAAGTGGTACTTTCCATTATTAGATAAATGTTGTAAATTGTTTGTGGATTTCATTCTATACTACTTAAAAGAGGCGGAGACGAATGTGCTTCGCCTTTTTTCTTTATTGTGTTTTTAAATAATTTATAGTAAAATGCGACATACGTTTTTATTCAAATGGATATCTTTAGTTAATCTTAATAATTAATCCCTTCACATTCTTTTGTGTTTTAAAAAGTTTTTATTTGTGATAAAATGTTTGCAATAGGAGGAGGTGTTGCTTATGTCCGTTACTTACGGAAAGCCCAGCTTAACTAATCTTCCGCCGGAGTTGGGGAAAAGGATATTTGAGCAGATATTGAATTCAAAACCGGTTTCGGATGAGGAGAGGAGAGCGAAAACAAAAGCGGCTATAGACAAGATTAAAAAGGCAGAAAAAGAGTTGAATGAAAAGCGATAAAATACTTTCCAATGAGTTATTTTATTGTGAACATTTAACTGATGACAGAAGTATTGTTAAGGAAATAAAGAAAAATTTTTTTGTTTTGCACGAAAGAGGCAAAGGACTTGAGATTTATTTAAAAGAACGATCGTTTATTGATGAAAGATTTAATGAAAACAGGACGTACATTGTAAGAGATATTATTACAGACGAAATTGTCGGGTACTTTTCTTTGAAAGCCGGTCTGTTTTCCATTCAGGAGAGTATAGATTTAACGATTGGGGAGAGTGTGGCAAATTTTGAAACATTACCCGGTATAGAGCTTGCAGAATTTGCCATTAACCAGAGATATATTGTTGCACATCCGGAGAAAAAGGGTAGCGGAATGATTGTTTTTAATGATTTTGTTATTCCTATAGTAAAAAAAGTTCAGAAATGGATTGGTGTGAAAGTTCTTTATATTTTTGCTTTACCTGAGAAAAGACTTATTGATGTGTATATGAGTGAATATGGTTTCAAACGATTAGAAAAATGTGACGAGTATAATTTACATAACAGGCTGAAACCGCGATTTGATTATGGATGTATTTTTATGTATCAGGTTCTTTAGGATTGGTTACGATAACATTTGAATAAAAATATTTAAGGCTTTTAAATTAGCTAAGTTAAATAAAAAGTCTTTTTTTATTGTATGGATCTGGATGAATTTTAAAATAATCTCTTTAAATGAGGGTGGAAAACGGTATCTGCCGTATGCTTTCGCGAAACAATAATTGTTATACCCTAACTGATCCCAAATTTTTTTCTAAAAGTGGTTCTTTCCACAGTACAGTATATCCTGTAAAATTCTCTCACTATCATAAAAATACGGAGGTACAAATATGAAATTACAGGACAAGGTAGCAATAGTCACGGGCTCTACATCCGGCATGGGACGTGCCATTGCAAAAAAGTTTGCGCAGGAGGGCGCAAAGGTTATAGTTACCGGAAGAAATGAGGAGCGCGCGAAGGAGTGCGTGGATGACATAAAAGCGGCAGGCGGTGAGGCGGATTATGTGATCGTGGACACATCAAACACTGATGACTGCAAGGTTCTGCTTGATAAAACCCTTGAGAAGTACGGAACCGTAGACATCTTGGTAAATAACGCCGGAATGCTTTCCATGTCACCTGTGACCGACGTTTCTCAGGAAGAGTGGGAAAAGGTGTTTAAGGTAAATGTAACCGCAGCCCTTTATCTTACCCAGCTTGTTGCGCCCGTTATGAAGGGAAAAGGCAAGGGGGTTATCGTAAATACCGCCTCGGTTGCCTCATATGCAGGACACCACGGCTTTGCGGCATACGTTTCATCCAAGCACGCTATAGCAGGTCTCACCAAATCCATGGCATGGGAGCTTGGTCCCGAGATCAGGGCAAATGCCATCGCCCCCGGACTTATCCACACAGCTATGGTGGATTCCATCGGCGGACTTGACGCCCTTCAGTTTATGATCGATGCATGCCCCATGAAGCGTGCCGGCCAGCCGGAGGACATCGCAAATGTAGCTCTTTTCCTTGCAAGTGATGATTCATCATTTATCGACGGCCAGGTCATAAAAGTAGACGGTGGATTTGAGGCGTGATCAAATTTCACTAAAAAAACGGATCTGATATTCCACACAGATTCCTAATTCATTCCTAATACCTTCCAAACTGACTTGATATCATTTGTATATCAGAAAGTAAGGAAGGTTTTTTTTATGTTATAATTCCTATGTATTAGAAATGACGGATTGCTTGAACAATTACGGAGTTGGTATGATCATACTTATAACAGGCGCAGGTCACACGGGGAAAACATTTCTGGCGCAGCAAATGCTTGAAAAATACAGGTTTCCGTACCTTTCCATAGATCATCTGAAAATGGGACTGATCCGCAGCAAAAATACAGATCTTACGCCGGAGGATGACGACTTATTGACGGAGTATCTCTGGCCTATAGTACGGGAGATGATAAAGACAGCGATAGAAAACAAACAGAACCTTATTGTTGAAGGGTGCTACGTTCCATTTGACTGGCGAAAGGATTTTGGCGAAGAATATCTTTCATCCATAAGATTTATCTGTCTTGCCATGACGGATGAATACATAGATACACATTTTGAAGATATAAAGAAGCACGGGTCTGATATAGAAGCAAGATTGTATGAGGACTGCACGCCGGATGAGCTTAAAAAAGATAACCGGGAGATGGAGGAAGGATTCAGGAAAGCCGGGGAAGAGGTGTTCCTTATAGATAGTTATTATGACCTTAATAAACTTATGTGAAAATGATCTGCAGATTTATTGGTTATGTATCAAGGTTTACGATAAATAGCTTTTCATAAATTACTATTGAAAGACAGCAAGAAATACACTATATTCATTTAATAGAACTTACGGATTTGCAGAAAAACGGGGAGTTACCGGCATTAGCTTGTATTATGGAAAACGAATTTGACTTACAACAGTATATCACCACGGGTGTGGAGCGCTTTGTGTCCTCTGCATTGAAGGCTACCTTTAAAAACCCCAGGGAGAGTGCTTTTCTTGCAAAGTTTGCCGTTTCCGTAAAAAAGGCGGCGGTATACAGGAAAAAGCGTGAAAAACAGGGCCTTCATATCCCCGCCTTTTTGATCGCCAGCATCACGGGAAGCTGTAATCTTCACTGCGAAGGCTGCTACTCAAGGGATACTCATGCAACTACTGACGAGGATCAAAAGGGTGAGCTGACAGATAAGGAGTGGGGTTACATTTTCACTGAAGCAAAGAGTTTAGGGATAAGCTTTATAGTGCTTGCGGGAGGCGAGCCGCTGCTACGGGAGGGTGTCATAAAAGCTGCGGCTGCAACGGGAGGCGTTATGTTTCCCGTATTTACAAACGGCGTATTCTTAAATGAAGCCTATCGTGATATTTTCAATAAAAACAGGAATCTTCTGCCGGTGCTGAGCATAGAAGGGGACAGGAAGACCACAGATGCCAGACGGGGGAAAGGCATCTATGACATGGT
The DNA here is from genome assembly GCA_902784025.1 of uncultured Lachnospiraceae bacterium. Classification (GTDB taxonomy): domain Bacteria; phylum Bacillota; class Clostridia; order Lachnospirales; family Lachnospiraceae; genus UBA4285. The sequence goes on along the minus strand of CACZTF010000089.1, from coordinate 3,036 downwards.
GGCGGGGAATATGGAAAAGCTTAAGAGCAAAGGGATAATTTTCGGCGCTTCCGTTACGGTCACAAAGAAAAATATACAGGAAGTGCTTACAGATGATTTTGTCTGCGATCTTCTTGATAAAGGGGTGAGATTTATTTTTTATGTGGAGTACGTTCCCATCGGAGGCAGGCGGGAAGACATCGCCCCGGATGACAGTGACAGAGACTTGCTTAAAACCCGTGTAAATGAATTGCGTGAAACTTGTAAGGACATGGTATTCGTAAATATCCCCGGTGACGAAAAAAACTCCGGGGGATGTCTTGCGGCAGGCCGGGGCTTCTTTCACATAAACACCCGGGGGGATGCGGAAAGCTGTCCCATGTCACCATTTTCCGATGTAAATGTTAAGGACGCCTCTTTAGAAGAGGCCCTTAAGTCACCATTGTTTGCAAATCTTAGGGATAAGGGCCTGCTTGAAGGGGATCACAAAGGCGGGTGTGCTTTGGCGGGGAAGGAAGAACAGGTAAGGGGAATGATGCAGAGTATATGATCAAAAAGTTATGAGCAGTTAAATGACTTTTTGAATGCGATTTGCTATCTTAAAAAACAAAGCCCTCTTGGATTTTTGACAATATCATTGTAAAAAAATCCAAGAGGGTGTTTTTACCTAAACTCAGAACGCTTTCAGTTATTATATTTATACGCAGGTATATCCTCCGTCAACTGCGATAGCCTGTCCTGTTATGTAGCGTGATTCCTCAGCACCAAGATAAACTGCTGTGGAGTTTAATTCTCCGGGATTACCGTAGCGCTTCATTGGAACAGTATTATTTGCATAATTCTGGAAAAACTCTGAATCCAGTGTTTCCTTTGTAAGTTCAGTATAGAAGAAACCGGGACATATCGCATTTACGGTGATGCCCTGTGTGGCAAGCTCTGCGGCAGCACCCTTGGTGAAGTTCACAACAGCACCCTTTGTAGCATGATATGCGATGGTGGGGATAGCGGTATTTCCTACAAGACCGTATATGGATGCGATATTGATGACACGGCCATAGGTCTGCTTCCCGGATTCCATAGCCTTTTTCATAAGGTTAGTAAAAGCCTGTGTGCACTCAAAAATGGATGTAAGGTCAAGGTTAAGAGTGTACTCCCAGTCTTCTTTTTTATACTCTGTAAGAGGCGTGCCGGTTCCTTTTTCTCCACCTGCACAGTTTAGTATAACCTCGCAGTGACCGAACTTCTTTTCAATAATTGCTGTAGCTTCCTTAATGGATTCAGTGTCGGTAACGTCACATTTTACCGGTAATACATCTATACCGTACTTCTCTATCAATTCTGCCGCACTTTCCTCAAGACGCTCGACCCTTCTGGCGAGCAGGACAAGATCGGCTCCGCATTCTGCATATCCTTCAGCCATCTGCTTTCCCAGCCCTGATGAGGCCCCTGTGATGGCTACTACTTTACCTTTGTAATCAAACATGATAGTTGCTCCTTTGCTTATTATTTTATCCTGGTATCATAGCATTTAAAATGTTGTATGTAAATACAAACATATTACGTATATCGCCTTGTCAGGGGATGTTGTTCAAATGAATAATGAAACTGCTTAAAAGTTGTCGTTATAAAAAAGATTGGTATTACTGATCATTTGCCTTGTTCAGAAAACTACATCTTTTAAAAAGTTGTAAAGAGTTGTGAAATGAAATAGAAGTTGTAAAGAGTTGTAAAGAGTTGTGAAAGAAAATAAAAGTTGTAAAGAGTTGTGAAAAGTTGTAAATATATGCAAGAATAATTTCCCGGAGGATATGATATGTCGGAATCAAATAATCCTTTTTCACTTTATTTCGGTAAGCAGCCTTTACAGTATATAGACAGAATGTCACAGACAGAAATGGTTACTGACGTTTTTAATGCTGATATACCTTCTACCCAGGTTTATATGATCACAGGTGTAAGGGGATCCGGTAAAACCGTTATGATGACAGCTATTGCAAACAAACTTGGTGAAAACAGCAAATGGATAGTTGTAAATCTGAACCCTTCGAGGGATATGCTGCACGCAATGGCTTCCAAGATGTATAAAGAACCGGTCTTTAAGCCCTTACTGGCAGAACTTAAGGTGGATTTTTCATTGCTGGGTATAGGCGTGTCTATATCAAAGTCCGATAATTCGGAAAAGATCACAGAGTTTGTCCGCATGAAAATGCAGGACGGAAGATTTGTAAATGTAGTTGATTCCGTGATAGTAACGATTGTCTGGAATGCAAAGGAGGATACAAATGGATTTGACAAATATAAAAGATGAGGATCTGAAAAAATGTGCGGAGTTTCACGGACACTTAGGTTCGGGAGTTACCATAGGCTGCAGGGCCGCAAAATATGCTGCAAAACTTCTGAATGTTGAGCTGTCAGAGAATGCAGATATAGTATGTGTTTCTGAAAATGACGGTTGCTGCAAAGATGCATTTAAGGTGCTGCTTGGCTGCAGTGAAGAGAAGGGGACTCTGTTGTTTGACTTAAGTGATAAAATGGCATTTTCCTTTTACGATGAAGCATCCGGAAAATCTGTGAAGCTGACACTTATAGACCGCGACCCTGAGTTGTCGGATGACGAGTGGCTTAAGATGCTTATAGAGAAAAAGTGCGATGAACTGTTTGAGATAAGTGAGCCTGTGTTTGAGATTTAAGTGTTCATAATCTGAAAAATAATATCAAAAAAAGGGCTGTGATTTTGAGTATCACAGCCCTTTTTTTAATGATCATGCCAGTGCGATCGGAAGCTCAAGTCTGTTGGCTTCCAACAGTTCTTTATCCGTAAGGATAACATTGGCGTCATCGTCAGCTATCAGTTTACCGTCTGCAATAAGCAGTACTCTGTCGCAAAGCTCAAGTATCATATCCAGATCATGTGATGCTATAAGCTTTGTGTTGTCCATGTCTTTTATGGTATTCATCACAAGACGGCGGTTATACGGATCCAGAGCTACTGTGGGCTCGTCCATGATAACGCCCTCGGGTTCCATAGCCATAATGGTAGCGATGGCAGCCATACGT
>CACZTF010000088.1 GCA_902784025.1 uncultured Lachnospiraceae bacterium | reverse complement strand
ATTTTAAAGATGTTTTATTACTTTCAAGTTGGATTAGGAGGTGTGACATTAACTACTTAATTAATGAACAAATCAGGGAGCGCGAAGTCAGACTGATTGACGAAAACGGCCAGCAGAGAGGTGTTGTTTCCATTGACGAAGCAAGAGCTGCAGCTGATGAGGCCGGAGTTGATCTGGTATTAATTGCCCCGACTGCGAAACCGCCGGTATGTAAGATCATCGATTTTGGTAAGTTCCGTTATGAACAGACCAGAAAAGAGAAAGAAGCGCGGAAAAAGCAAAAGACCATTGAAGTAAAAGAGATTCGTCTTTCACCGAATATTGATGTGAACGATATCAAGACGAAAGCGAATATGGCACGGAAGTTCATTGAGAAAGGTGATAAAGTCAAAGTCGCCCTTAGATTCAGGGGAAGAGAAATGGCTCATATGCAGGAGAACAAGCATGTCCTAGATGATTTTGCGGAAATGCTTGAAGACATTGCAACGGTCGACAAAGCCCCGAAAGTAGAAGGCAGGAACATGGTCATGTTCCTTACGAAGAAAAAATAAAACGATAATAATTTACACCCAGGAGGAAAGAGTAATGCCAAAGATTAAAACAAAAAGAGCTGCGGCTAAGCGTTTCAAAAAAACAGCAAACGGAAATCTTAAGAGAAATAAAGCTTATAAAAGCCATATCTTAAACAAAAAGACTTCGAAGAGAAAACGTAATCTTCGCAAGGCCACTATGACTGATGCTACGAATGTAAAGAACATGAAGAAGATCTTACCATATCTGTAAGAACTTTTAGTCAAAGGAGGAATAAGAAATGGCAAGAATTAAAGGCGGATTAAACGCAAAGAAAAGACACAACAGAACATTAAAACTGGCAAAAGGTTACAGAGGTGCCAGATCAAAACAGTATAGAATCGCTAAACAGTCTGTAATGAGAGCACTCGCTTCTTCTTATGCAGGAAGAAAGCAGAGAAAACGTCAGTTCAGACAGCTGTGGATCGCAAGAATCAACGCAGCAGCAAGAATGAACGGCCTTTCCTACAGCAAGTTCATGTATGGACTGAAATTAGCAGGAAATACCATGAACAGAAAAGTCCTGGCTGATATCGCTGTAAACGATGCAGAAGGCTTTACAGCTCTGGCTGAAACAGCTAAAGGCGCAATCAAATAATTATTCTGATTGATTCAAAAGCCGGACAATGATGTCCGGCTTTTCTGTAATTTTAAGTGGGATGTTTCCGAAGATGTTCCTAAAGAGGTCCGGTTTGAAACAGACTACAAAAATGTACATTTCAACAAAGGGCAGAATATATGGAAGAACAAAAGAAATCAAGAAATTTTATAGAAGTTGAGATCGACAAGGATCTGCAAGAAGGAAAATACTCTCATGTTGAGACCCGTTTTCCGCCGGAGCCGAACGGCTATCTTCATATTGGACATGCAAAGTCGATCCTTTTAAATTATGGTCTTGCAGAAGAGTATAACGGAACCTTCAACCTGCGTTTTGATGATACAAACCCAACGAAAGAGGATACGGAGTTTGTAGATTCTATTATCGCAGATGTGAAGTGGCTGGGTGCAGACTTTGAAGATCGTCTGTATTTTGCATCTGACTATTTTGATAAGATGTATGAGGCAGCTGTAAAGCTGATCAAGGATGGCAAGGCCTATGTCTGCGATCTTTCCGCTGATGAGATCCGTGAGTATCGTGGAACCTACGAGACACCGGGAAAAGAAAGCCCATACAGAAACCGTTCTGTTGAGGAGAATCTCGCTTTATTTGAAGAAATGAAGAGCGGTGTGATTGAAGACGGCGCCCGCGTGCTCCGTGCAAAAATTGACATGGCGTCGCCGAACATGAACATGCGCGATCCGGTCATTTACCGTGTTGCCCATGTTACCCACCACAGGACAGGTGACCAGTGGTGCATCTATCCGATGTATGACTTTGCTCATCCGATCGAGGATGCGGTTGAGGGCGTTACTCATTCGATCTGTACGATGGAGTTCGAGGATCACAGACCTCTTTATGACTGGGTGATCGAGAATGTGGGATTTGAAGAGCCTCCGCGCCAGATCGAGTTTGCAAAGATGTATCTGACCGGTGTTATTACCGGAAAACGTTATATCAAAGAACTGGTCGCAAATGGCACTGTTGATGGATGGGATGACCCCCGCCTTGTAACAATTGCAGCTTTGAGACGCCGCGGCTTTACGCCGGAATCCATCCGTATGTTTATTGAGCTTTCCGGTGTTGCAAAGGCTCAGAGCTCTTCTGATTATGCGATGCTTGAGTATTGCCTGAGAGAAGACTTAAAACCGAAGGCACCGCGCTACATGGCTGTTCTGGATCCGATCAAGCTCATTATCGATAATTATCCGGAAGATCAGGTCGAGTACATGGACGCAGTCAATAATCCGGAAAATGAGGAAATGGGAACGCGTAAGGTACCTTTCTGCAAAGAGCTGTATATTGACAGGGAAGACTTTATGGAAGAGCCCCCGAAGAAGTATTTCCGTCTTTTCCCGGGCAATGAAGTCCGTCTGATGAATGCTTACTTTGTGACCTGCGTTGATTACAAAAAGGACGAGACAGGTAAAGTAACGGAAGTGCATGTTACTTATGATCCGGAAACCAGGAGCGGATCCGGCTTTGAGGGACGTAAAGTCAAAGGCACGATCCATTGGGTCAGCGCTAGACACGCAGTCAAAGCAGAAGCAAGACTTTATGAACAGCTGGTGGATGGAGAGCGGAATATCAATCCGAATTCCCTGACTGTCATGGACAGCTGTTATATCGAGCCGGCACTCGCAGAAGCAAAACCGGGGGACAACTTCCAGTTTGTCCGTCATGGATACTTTAATGTTGATACGCATGATACCATGGATGATAAGTTGGTATTTAACCGGATCGTGTCCCTTAAGAGTTCATTTAAATTGCCGAAATAATAATGTATGTATTCCGTGATCATTAGTCTGTTGATCTGTCTGGCTATAAGCTGGGCACTTAGCAGGATCTTAAACCGAAGAATCGAAGAATGTGTGCCCGTGACCTTCATGGGCACCATTGTTATCTTGTACTTTTTTTATCTCTTTCATCTTTTGGCAATTGGACGATTTTTTGTCTATGCCGCCATGCTCGCACTTTTCATTGCGGCGATATTAAAACAATTTAAAACAAAACAGAATAATAATACGGTTTTCGAAAACGAAGGCACAACCATTCAAACGAATTACTTTTTCCGGGAGATATTGACCCCGGGAATCATACTCCTTGTGGTGATAACTGTTGTTTTTGTGATTTATGCTTTCAATCTGAAACCGGCGGTCTGGGATGAATTAAGGCTCTGGGCTGCAATGCCGAAAGCACTGCATTTTTCGCAGAATCTGCAGGTAGGGGAGGGTTCGCTCCTTTATTCCACCATGCAGTCTTATCCACCTGGAATGGCACTTCTCATATACTTTTTTACTGCATTCTCAGGAACATTCAGCTATGGAAGCATCTATGTGGTTTATTGGATCTTTCTGGCTTCGCTTGTGCTGCCGGCATTGAAAAAGACTTCGTGGAAACAATGGTATGTCATGCTTCCGGTCTTCTTTTTACTGATCGTGATCCCGATCCTTCTGACCGTCAATGGTGCTGAAGCGAGCGGGGACTGGAACTTTTTCTTTGCCAGTCTTTATATCGATCCGATCTTGGGATGTCTGATGGGATATGCTTTTTATCAGGCAGTGAAGGATCCTTATCAGGACGCATTTTCGTTGTGCGGATTCTTATTGACCTTATTTGTGCTTCCTTCCTTCAAGAATATCGGAGCCGTCTATGCCTGTGTGGCTTTTGCAGCGGGCGTGATCATACATCTCCTGAAAACAGTTGATAAAACGAAAAAACTATCCTTGTCAGCCGGTGTGAAAACGGTCATGACATTGATCACTCCGGTCATAGCGATTGCTTTATCCTATTTTTCCTGGCAATACATCATTCATACGAAAGGAACCGGCGAATTTATCGATATGAAACTGGCCGGATTCACCTGGACGAAATTCGTAGGTGTCTTAAAAGGCATGACGGTCTGGGGTAATATCCCGTTCCTGTACTATGCCTTGTTCTTCATACTGGTCGGATTGCTTATTACATTTTTATTAAAAGATATCTCAAAAAAGCAGGCACTGACAGGTGCACTCAGCTTTGTAGTTTCCTTCCTGATCTTCTTCTATGGATACACCAGCCATTATGGGCTGATGTTGTCTTCCATCCATAGGTACACATCGACCTTTACCTTTGCAGCGTTCATTTATCTATTGCTTCGGGTTCTTTCCGGACTGAAGCTGAAACTTCAGATGTCATTTCACAGATCGCCGGAGGACAGAAAAACTCAAAGACCTTCCTTCCTCTGGATGTTCAGCAAGGAGGAAGAAGACAACAGCATCAAAGAAAGATCGAATACCGGCAGCCAGTCTCCGCAGCAATCAGAAACAGATGCTGAGGATGAACCGGCAGAACGAAGCCTGTGGAGAACGATGTTTCCAAAGCCAAGGATGAATGCCGGCAGATTTCTGTTTATTGAAATCCTCTTAATGATCCTTGCATTACTTCTATTGTTCAATTCCAGGAATCTGCAGTTAAAGAATACCTCCTGGAAGGAAGCGGAGAAAGTGGTTGCTCAGTCAGAATCATTGATCCGGGAGAACAGTGACGCTGAAATGATCCATCCGGCTAAATGCTATCTTGTATTAGGCGGTGATACCCGCAAAGAGTCACAAAAGCATGAGACCTATGCGCTCGCTGCGATTGGAACCAGCCTGAATATCCAAAATAT
>CACZTF010000087.1 GCA_902784025.1 uncultured Lachnospiraceae bacterium | reverse complement strand
TGCTGGGGGCGTCCCCGAAGGGCATGTACCATTTATCCCCTGCTTCATCGTAATAAAGCCCTGTTTTCCCGGACGCCCCTGCAAGGGATATTCGGGATCCTGTTATATATTTAGCACTGCTTTGGGTACCTTCCCGCGCCAATTCCCTTAACTGCTTTTTCGTAAGTTTCTTGTACTCAGGTACATTTACCTCCTGTGTAAATGTGTCCGTGATCTTTAAGGCACCGATACACTCTCTGCCCAGTTCCCGCAGTATAGACATGTAATCTCCCTCGTCAACCCGAAGCCACCCGGCAACGGTTTTTCTCGTAAAGCCCTCCGGCAGAAGCGCTTCAAAAAACCCCCGTGTTTCCCCCGGTGTAAATGGTTCTTCCTGCAGGGCAGGCTTATGGAAACGGGCCGGCTCTTGTCAGAGGATAAATAGCCTTCACAATAAGAAAAGCACGCGGTTTCGTTTGTTTCCCCGGTGATCTTTCCCACCTGAACCTGTTTTCCGCACATTTCTATACTTATGGTAAGATCCATCATATTTCACTCTCCCCCCTGGACATGATTTCCATATCCAGTCCCAGCACATTTACCAAAAGCAGGGCTTTCCCCAGCTCTGCAGTTGACTTCCCGCGTTCCAGATCTGATATAAAGCTTACGCTTAAGCCGGTGACATCAGCCAGATAACCCTGGGTATAAGACAGAGATTTTCTTTTTTTTCTGACGGCTTCGCCGAAATCTTTTGGGTTTGTTATCTTCATGATCACCTCAATTATGCCGTACGGCTAATAATGTCGACTTCTAGTAATAAAATAGCCGTACGGCTTAAATTTACTGATCTGATTATAATATAGCCGTACGGCTAAGTCAAGAAAACGTAGCTATTCTTTAAAATGTGGTATAATATATATGTATGTAAAACAATTTACGTTTCATAGTAACATTTATTGGTGTTGAGAACGAAGGAGGTACTTACATGAAAAGAAAGATAATAATCCCTGCGCTGTGTACTGTATTTGCAGCTGCGCCTGTTTTTGCGGCATGCGGTTCGGCAGCTGACAACGGAACTACTACAACGGCATCTTCTGAAAGCACGAACGCTTCAGATGCGACCACTGAAGCTTCAGGCGCGACTGAAAGTTCACAGGCTGTCGTAGGGGGATGGGCTGTAAACATGGATACCAAGTCCGGAATTACAGATGAAGATAAGGCTTTGTATGAAAAGGCTGTTAAAGGCACCGATGCAGAAAAATACACACCGGTGGCTTGTATCGCCACCCAACTGGTTGCTGGTACCAATCACGCGTTTCTCTGTGAGTATACTGAGGGCACGCCTCCCTGGTGGTACGTGGTAACGGTATATGAGTCTTTAGACGGAAAAGCTGAAGTTATCGGCACGGCAGAACTGGATCCCTCGGATATTAGCACCACGGACGAAAGTGCCGACAATGAGATAGTGGGTGGCTGGGCTGTTACAAATGATGAAACGGGTTCGATTCCAGATGATGCACAGGCTGCATTTACAAAGGCGCTTGAAGCTTATGATGGCGTAGACTATACTCCTGTGGCACTTCTTGCTACCCAGGTCGTTTCAGGCATGAATTACAGACTGCTTTGCGCAGGAACGCCTGTTACTCCAAATGGTGTCACGGAGCTTTATGTGGTGGATGTTTATGAGGATACCTCAGGAAAAGCAGAGATCACCGACGCGCAGAAAGTACTGCTTACTGAGTATGTGGGTATAAAATAATAATAAAAAAACGGCATAACTGATATGCCGGGGACAGAGGATGATCCTTCTGTCTTTTTTTTGTGGCACTTTTCCTTATATACCTAATTTGTTTTGATATTTTTCAAGGGATATAATATATAAATTTTTATATTTTTCAAAGGGTTTATCTTATAATTTTTGACATTTTTCAAGGGAACATTTTTTACAACATCCCCACCGGTATAACCATATTATTCCCGTCCAACGGCATAAGGCTGTCATAGCTGCATATAACGCCGCCCTTTCCCATTTTAAGAGAAGGAAAATGTTTCCCCAGCACACTGAAATGCTTTATATCTTTTACATTTGGCGAAAACGTCTTTTTTACTTCCAACGGATACAATACACCGTCACGGTAGAAAACAAAATCTATTTCCTGTCCGTTTGTTGTCCTGAAGAAATATATATCCGGTTTTATCCCGGCATTATAATATGACTTAAGTATCTCGCCAAACACAAATGTCTCAAATATATTCCCGGCATTTGCACC
>CACZTF010000086.1 GCA_902784025.1 uncultured Lachnospiraceae bacterium | reverse complement strand
CCGTGACTCCCGATAATCCTCCGAAGAATGTTGATGTTTATTTCAGAAAGAATTTCAACGTAAAACCCAGTGTGGACGTTACGAGCTATACAGTTAAGTTTACAGACGGACTCGGCAATGTACTTAAGACCCAGAAAGTAAACGTTACAAAGGATGCTGAGGCACCTGCTGCTCCTAAGCGTGACGGATATACCTTTGCAGGCTGGGATAAGTCATTTACCAACGTCAGGAGCGACCTTACGGTGAATGCAAAATGGATTGCTAATAAGAAAGAACAGGTTAAAGAATCAAAGACGGTAACAAGGACCATTTCCTATTTCTACGATAACGGAAAACCTGTAATAGATACACAGGGGAAAAATGCAAAACAGACTAACTCGGTCACATTCATGCGCATTGGTGAAAAAGATACTACTACAGGTAAGGTAACATGGGGCCAGTGGTCGTACGCTACAACGATCCCTGAGGTTTCTACGATAAAGATTTCCGGTTATACCGCTAACATCCTCCAGGTACCTGATCAGAAGGTAGACCATAATACAAAATCCTGGGAAGTAAAGGTTTATTTCTCCAAAAAGGCTAATTTATTTACGGGCTACAAAAAAGATAACGGCCTGATGGTATGCTTTAAGAACGGAGTTGTTGACAAGAGTGTGAACGGCCTTAAAAAGGCTAGTGATAAAAACTGGTACTATTTCGTTTCAGGAAAGCAGGATAAGTCATATAATACCATTGCCAAGCTGGATTCAAATAACAAGTGGTATTATGTTAAAAACGGAAAGATAGACTTTTCATACACCGGAATGGTGAAGTATCCTAAAAAAGGCAAATGGTACTATGTAAGAAAGGGTGTTGTTGATTTTTCGTATACCGGAATGGTGAAGTATGAGAAAAACGGTAAGACATATTATTTCAAGAAAGGTATCATGGTCGGAAACTTCAGCGGCAATGTACGTGTAGGTGACAAGGATTACAAAGTGGTTAAAGGTGTGTGTACCGGTGTTGTTGGTTAATATGACAGCGTCGTAAAAAGAAAACCGAATGATCTAAGACCATTATCTCTATTTGGTTTAATATCGATGGAGATAGTGGTTTTTTTATTAAAAATTACAGACCTATGGTCCTCGGCCTGTGTTATAATCATTAACAGATAAAACTATGATATCTGTAAAAAAGATCATTGATAACATTTTTGTATATTTTTTAAAGGGGAATCTCGGATATGAAAATGAAGATTTATAACTTTCTTGTGAACCGTCACAGCGGCATTAGGGAGAGATACCACAGGTTACACGATAATGCCGACTCTAAAGGCCGGATCCTTTCTTACGCGGCTTTGCTTGGAATGAACGCCAGGTATTATATTCTCAGGGAAAAAAGTCTTGATATGCCGGAGACGGTATCTGTATATGAAGAAAAAAAACTGTTACATGGCATAAGTGAATCAAAATATAACAGAGATCAGTTAAACAGTTCAGAAAGTTATATAAAAAAAGCAGAAGATTACGATGTTATATCCTTTGATATTTTTGATACCCTTATTTTCAGACCTTTTTCAGCCCCGACAGATGTTTTTTTCTTTACCGGAGAAAAGCTGTTTATGCCTGATCTTAAAAGGATACGTATGGAACAGGAACATCTTGCAAGGATGGATAAGTACAAAAAGAGCGGATCTTATGAGATAACCCTTGACGATATATGGTCACGTATAGAAAAGGAAACAGGAATACCCGGGGAGAAAGGTATATCGGCGGAACTTGAGACTGAACTTGACTTTTGTTATGCGAATCCGTTTATGAAGGAAATATTTGATAAGCTTGTTGAAATGGGTAAGGAGATAATAATAGCTTCAGATATGTACCTCCCGTCTTCATTTACGGAGAAGATATTGAAAAACGCAGGCTATAAGGGCTTTTCGAAAATATATATGTCTTGTGAATATGGAAAAAGCAAAGCAAAGGGTGATCTTTACAGGGTCATAAAAAAGGACTTTTCCGGAAAGAGATTATTGCACATTGGGGATAATGCCTCCTCTGATGTAGAGAAGGCCAGGGAAAACGGAGTGGATGTTCTTCCTTATCATAACGTAAATATGATCTCAAAACATTTGCGCAGTGATGATATGAGTCCGGTAACGGGAAGTGCTTACAGGGGTCTGGTCAATAACCGGCTTGGCTGCGGTGCCGGCAATTATCCTATGGAATATGAATATGGATATGTTTATGGCGGGTTGTTTGTCCTCGGATATTGTAATTTTATACACGATTATTACACTAAGAACGGGATAGACAAGATACTGTTCCTTTCAAGGGACGGCGATATTTTGAAAAGGGTATACGACAAATGCTATCCTGATGATCAAACGGAATATGTATATCTTTCACGTTCTGTAGCAACTAAGCTGATGGTCAGGTATAACAGGTATGATTTTTTCCGGAGATTTATATATCATAAGATCAATCAAAATAAAAACCTGGCCGATATTTTTTCTTCTATGGGTCTTACTGATCTGCTGAGGCGCCTTGGGAAGAAAAAGAAGGGCGGATTGTCATCATACGGTCTTAAGACGGAGGATATCCTTACCGACAAGAATGCAGACAGGGTTAAAAAGCTTTTACTCGGTAACTTTAAAAGCCTGCTTTCCTGCTATGAGGAACTGGACACGGCAGCTGAGACTTATTATTCTGAAGTGCTTTCGGGGTGCAGTAAAGCTGTTGCCATAGATATAGGATGGGCCGGCAGCGGGGCTCTCTCTCTTTCGTATCTGGCCGAAAAGGTATGGAAGAAAAAATGCGATATTACGG
>CACZTF010000085.1 GCA_902784025.1 uncultured Lachnospiraceae bacterium | reverse complement strand
TTTGGGTTTCAAGGATTATCTTACATTATAATAATAGTAACACATTATTTGACATCGTACAATAATAAATGTACATGCTTTCCATATTACTTCTCTCTTGAGCTTTCCTTTATACTAAGTCTTCTGGCTGTGCAAAGAGGTTTCACTTGGGACCTATTATTTGTTGTTTCCAAGACCGGCAAACCTTTTTTCAGCTCTCCACTTTCCTTTAAAACCGCCGTCTTAAAGGATTCTGTTTTTCAGCCCGCATTTTGTCTCTGGCGTCTTTTGCCATCTGGTGCTCTACTTCTTTCGCGTGTTTTACTTCCGCCGCAACTTCTGCTGCATCCAGACGAGTGATCAAACGTCAAAGTTGTTCAGCTTGACTGATTATATTTCGACATATAGTTTAATAGAGAGGGTTCGCCCTTCCCATCTTTTGTTATTTGTATTGCTACCAACACTATTTTCAGTGCATTAAATTATGTCAGGAGTAAGAGAAAACTGCAGCATCACATCCCTAATATTGCTCACGAGGCATAGTTCTGAATCGTTCAGTTCTGCATCTTTATGGGAACATAGGTAAAAATCCATTTCAAGATCCAGACCGTCCATCGGGCGAACTGCAAAACATGACGGGAGGACACTCCTGTTTCCACCGTAAATCGTGAGCGCTTTATGCTTTAAAATAAGGTCATTTGTTACAGGGTATTCCGCAGGGTTAATCACGTATTGCGGAAGAATCCCATGTTCCTCGAAAAGCATTTGCAACTTCTGATTATACTCATTCTCTATATTGATATTAACGACGGGGTATTCTGCAACATCTTCCCATCTGAGGATATCTTTGTATGATAGTGGATGATCATATGCCATCATAATCCCAATCTTGGAATGCGCTTCAAAGAGAATTCGATAGTCACTATTCCCTGGATGCGAGGAACCAAGAATCAGCCTGGGATCGCCTGCGAGAATAGCTCTGTGATAAGGATCATCCTGAAAACTGTATATAGATACGGAGGCTTCAGGATGTAGGTCCATGAAGTCTGAAAGAAAATGCTCTGGAAAATGTGTCATCATACCTGTGCAATACCCGAAAGAGACATGGTTCTTTTTTTCCTGCTGCAAGACATCCAGTGTATGACGTATGCGGCTGTGCTGCCCGACAGTTGACAAAGCATATGTAAGAAAACGATGTCCAGCTTCCGTAAGCTCCACGCCTGCACGGCTTCGAACGAAAAATATAGAGTTAAACTCATTCTCAAGGCGGTACATAGTCTTGCTAAGAGCCTGTTGTGAGATAAAAAGGCTCTTTGCAGCTTTTGAGATGTTCTTTAGCTCGCAAACTCGTATATAGTATTCCAACGAAAGAGTATCCATATTTCTCGCCTTCCACAATCTCAAGGTTGTATATTACCATATTATACTGTTTTTCTTCTTTTATCAACTGAAATATAATGGCACTATCTTGAAAACAGGAGGAGCCATTATGAAAAACATTTCCCGTCGTGATTTCTTGAAAGGTATGGCAGCAGGTGCAGCAGGTATTGCCAGCTACGGTCTCATTTCTAGTGTATCTGTTCCAGCACATGCAGATGTGGCAGATTCATCCGAGTCAACAATTCCATCCTGGCTCGGTGAGGCGCCTGTTATTGCTGAATCAGATATCTCTGATACTTGGGATACCGATCTGCTGATTGTCGGTGCAGGCAACGGTGGCATGGTTGCAGCTGCAAAAGCCGCGGATCTTGGATTAAACTTTCGTATTATTGAGCAAATGTCTATTGTCGCTGACTCAAGAGATTTCTTTGGTGCTGTAAATTCTAAGTATACTCTCGATGCCGGCTGCAAGGTCGATTACGCTAGACTTCTCGGGGAACTGTCCCGATATGCTTCCGGAAAATGTGATCAGAGAGTGATTAAAGTCTGGATGGATGAGTCTGCCGACATGATCGACTACATTGCAGGTATTCTGGATCAGTACGGATACGATATCGTCTTTGAACCGGATACTGGTGTAGAGACCAGCGGTACACAGTACTACTGCTCTCCTCAGCAGCATACCGCCTCTGCGCGTGAAGACAGCGAATATGCTGGCAAAGGCAGAAATCAGCTTCTTTTGGATTACATTGAGAAGAAAGGATACTCCGTTGATTTTGGAACCAGTCTTGTTGAGCTGATAAAGGAAAACGGTGCTGTTGTCGGTGTCATTGCACAACAAAGCAACAAGTATATTCGTATCAATGCAAAAGCTGTTATCCTTGCTACGGGTGGTTATGCAGGTAATCCTGAGATGATGATGGCGAAAAATCCACTTGCTTCTAAGCTTATGGCCGTCAATTTCAACTATCTGCCCAACAAAGGCCAAGGGCACAAAGCTGCACTCTGGGCAGGTGCCGCTATGGATATTGAGCCTGCCGCAATGATGTTTGACCGCGGTGCGATTAAACCGGGCGTTGACGCAGGATATGTTCAGAATGAGAAGGGCGATTGGATTCTCCCCGGCGGAGCTATCACGACAATGACAGAGTATAACCCCGGTTCACAGCCATTTCTCAAGGTGAGCAGGAATGGAGATCGATTTGCAAATGAGTCCTGCCCTTATAACGATATCCTGTTTGCTGCTTCCCACTTACCTGGGCGTGTCTACTGCCAGGTCTATGATGCCAACTTTAAAGAAGACTGGCAGCGTTTCCATACACTGGGCTGCTCCTCTGTTTCACGAATGATCCCCGATATCATGGGAATGCTTATTGAGGGGAAAGTGGAAGAAGGTATTGTTATGAAGGCTGACACCCTTGATGAACTGGCTGACAAGCTTGGCTTTGAGGGTGAAGCAAAAGAGACTTTCCTCGCCACGGTAGACCGTTACAATGAACTATATGATGCGCAGGAAGATGTGGATTTCGGTAAGCCGGCATATCGTCTCTCAGAGATCCGGACTGCACCATTCTACGGTGTATGGCTTGCAGGCAATATCCTCACTACAGGCGACGGCATCTGCATCAATACCAAGATGCAGGCTCTGGATGAAGACCAGAACGTAATTCCCGGACTTTACTGCATAGGCGATGTCTCAGGAAGCTTTTTTGCCAACAATTATCCAGAGCTCTGCCCAGGCACCGCCTGCGGACGCACCATGACTTTTGCTCTGAAAGCAGTCAATACCATCGCCCAAACACTTTGAAACAATAACTGGCTTTCTAGAGAAACTATAGTTCTTTCCTATATAGCAGAAGCCCCGTCAAGGACGGGGCTTCTGCTATATCTTTTCTTATAACTTCCAAGTATACAGCGGCAACATCTACTGAAAGAGGGTCACTATTTTGGTATGAGAAATCTTTCTGTTATCTTATCCTTAATGATACTGCCCTTATTCTGTTCCTGGTTTGGTCAATTCGGTTTGTGAATCTTTAGTTGACATAATACATTCTTCCAATCCCCTACCTTTGGGGCGTACGGACTTTTGGCATGCATACAACTTTTCAGATTGACTTTATCAAAAACCCTGCCTGCAGGATCTCTTGATATACTCATCAAAAAGCTCTCGATTAATCAACATCTTGGTTCCTACATAGAATGAGAAATCCGTTTTTCCGGTAGCCACCAATTCTCTAATCGAGTGTTCACCAATATTAGAATAAGC
>CACZTF010000084.1 GCA_902784025.1 uncultured Lachnospiraceae bacterium | reverse complement strand
GATCCCGAATTTGCAAGCCGCTACCCTCATCAGGTCAGCGGCGGTCAGTGCCAGAGAGCCGCTATCGCAAGAGCCATAGCCATAGAGCCGGAGATACTTGTCTGCGACGAAGCCACCTCTGCTCTGGATGTTACCGTGCAGAAGCAGGTGCTTACATTGCTCAGGGATCTCAGGGAAAAACTTGGTATGTCCTACCTTTTCATTTCCCACGACCTGGCTGTTGTTCAGCAACTGTGTGATTATGTGATCGTGCTTTACAAGGGAAAGATCGTAGAGAGAGGAAAACCTGATGAGGTAATAACGCACCCTAAGGATCCGTATACCAAGAACCTGGTGGCTTCCGTGCTATAATTGAGTAATGAAAAATGTATTAGATATAATATCTGTAAAAAAAGAACTGCCTCTTAAGGCAGTTTTTTGGTTTTTAGGAAAAATTTTTAAGGGGTAGGCTGTCATTGCCTCTCCTCACTATATTAATGCATGAAAAGCTTTTTTTATCGCATCTGCAATGAAATTATTTTATTGTTTTTAAAATTTTGTCAGGCATTTTACTGTATCTTCCTGTATGAAAATATTCAGCAGCAACAGATATAAAGTATGTATTTTAAAATATTGACTAAAAATATAAATAAATATAAAATATCTTTGTGTGCAGATTTTGTGAAAAATGAAAGGGAATAAGTATGGGCAGTGCATTTCGCCATGATGAGCACAAAAGCAGAGACTTAAGAAAATTATATAATTCTTTTGCTCTCAGGCTGGTGTTTATATCTGATGTCATTGCTATGCTGCTTCCCTTTCTTTTTATTGCCAGATTTTATTACGAGGACAGGATATATGAAGCTTTTAAGATCAGAGGTAACTGGCTCGTAATACTTCTTTTCGTAGTGGTATACTTACTGAGCGCTTCAGCTTATCAGGTTTTCCAGATACAGATATTACGTATACAGGAAGTGGTTTATTCCCAGGCTCTTGCATTGGTTGTTACAGATTTTGTTATGTTCATCATTATCTGGCTTATCAATCTATCCTTTCCCAATGTCCTGCCAATGCTGCTGGTTTTTGCACTTCAGCTGTGTCTGGCGGTCTTGTGGGCATATCTTGCCCATAAGTGGTATTTTGCCAGATTTAAACCCGCAAGAACTATGATCATATACGATATGAGAAAAGGTGAGATAGATAAACTCCTGAAGAGAGACGGGCTGGATATACGTTTTGATGTGAAGTCTATCCGTCATATAAGCGATTTTGAAAAGTCCGGAAGTGGTATATTTAAAGGTATTGAGACAGTTTTTTTAAGTGGTGTGCATTCTCATGAAAGAAATCAGGTGCTTAAGTATTGTACGGAACATGATATAACCGTATATGTTATACCGAGGATCGGCGATGTTATAATGAGCGGGTCCCAGCGCATTTATATGATGAACCTTCCTATGATGAAGGTTTCCAGGTACAATCCGGCACATGAGTACAGATTTTTCAAAAGGATACTTGATGTTATCTTTTCCTGTATCATCATTGGTGTGTTATCGCCTCTTATGGTAGTTGTTGCCATCATAATAAAAAAGACGGACGGGGGAAGTGTTTTTTACCGTCAGACCAGGATAACAATGCACGGCAGAAAATTTCAGATCATCAAATTCAGAAGTATGAGACCTGATGCGGAAAAACACGGTGCCATTCTTTCGTCAGGGCATAATGATAAAAGAGTGACGCCCATAGGCAGGTTCATAAGACGTTTCCGAATAGACGAACTGCCACAGTTCTTTAACGTTATAAAGGGAGATATGTCTATAGTGGGACCCCGTCCGGAAAGACCGGAGATCGCCGGGGTGTATGAGAGCAAACTGCCTGAATTTGCTCTAAGGCTCCAGGTACGTGCCGGAATAACGGGTTATGCCCAGATCTACGGAAAATACAATACATCACCATATGATAAATTATTGCTTGATCTTATGTATATCTCAAAACCAAACCTGGGAGATGATATCAGGATAATGTTTTCCACTTTAAAGACCGTATTCATCAAAGAGAGTACGGATGGTACGGAAGATGATACATTAAATACAGATGACATCAGCGATATAAATGCGTTCTTCCAAAAGGAGAAAGACCTGGAAGAGGATGACTGATCATTCTGAAAGCCATCCTCTTATTTGCATCAGTTCGGAAACTGTTTGTTTTATGTCTTTGTTTCCAACAATTCCCGTAACAAGGCAGGCGCATTTTGCGCCGTGGTCGTAGACTTCTTTCAGGTTGTGTTTTTTTATGCCACCTATGGCTACGAAGGGGAGGTCGATGTTTTGAGCCACATAATCGAGATAAGATAAGCCTACGGGGGCGCATACGTTTTTCTTCGTATGGGTTTCATAAATGGGGCCGACTCCGATATAGTCGGCTCCTCTTTTTTTTGCATCAAGCGCCTGCTCGGGAGAATGGGTGGAAAGACCGATAAAAAGCCTGTCGCCGGCAATACGCCTGACTGCTTCGAGGGGCAGATCCTCCTGGCCTATATGTACGCCGTCAGCCCCAACGGCCAGAGCAAGATCCACATGATCATCTATTATTAAAAAAGCACCTGCTTTACGGGTCATTTCACGTATCTTAAGGCACTGCTCATACATATACCTGTAGTTTTTTTCTTTCTCTCTGTACTGGATCACTTTTATACCGGATTCAAGCATATCGGAAACGTCCGAAATGTTATCATGGGAGAATGACAGATCTTCAGCTGTCATTCCGTACAGGGGAGTAGTATTTAACAAATGTGCTATCTTACTCATATTTCAACCTTTTTAACAACATTATCGTAAGTTCTTTTTACTTTTCTTTTTTACACCGTAAGAGAAGGTGTTTTATGTATCATGACAAAGCAAGTTCCAGAGCAATATCAGCCTGTATTGCGGCAGCAGCGTTTACTCTGGGGGAAAGGGGCGGATATGAATCCGTATCGCGGGACCCGTCTCCTACCAAATACAGATTAGGGAAAGGATTCTTTACGGTTATCTCATCGATGCTTCCATAGCCGCCTATGCCGGAAGCGGATATTACCGGATTCCCGGTGGAAATGGCACCGGATACAAATATTGCTTTAGACGCAGGATCGTCAAATGCTTCGATCAGTATATCACTGCCATCAGTAAGACAAGGTACCTTTCCTGTCTCCTCCAGTCTGGTCTCTATCATAGTTATTTTAAGATCCGGGTTCAGACGTATAAGATTTTGTGATAAAGCTTTTGT
>CACZTF010000083.1 GCA_902784025.1 uncultured Lachnospiraceae bacterium | reverse complement strand
ATACTGGACGAAGCCCAGAACACTACACCTTCCCAGATGAAAATGTTTCTTACCAGGATAGGTTTCGGTTCAAAGGTAGTAGTCACCGGAGACCGGTCCCAGAAAGACCTGCCGGAAAGCATGAAGTCCGGTCTGGACGAAGCTTTGAGGGTATTGGGGAAGGTTGAGGAGATAGGTTTTGCTAATCTTACGAACAAGGATGTGGTAAGGCATCCCCTGGTGCAGAGGATAGTAAAAGCCTACGAAGATTATGAGAAAAAACACACCGGCCGACGGGGAAGAGAGGGATAATGCAGGGAGAGTTTGCTGCAGGCTGACAAATAAAAGAGGAAACTAAAAGACAGAGAACCGCCCCTCTTCCTCTGCCACAGTACCAACTAACTACATTTATTTGGTAAAATCCCTGCATCAGGAGGTTAACGATTGAGTATATATATTTCTTATGAAACAGATATAGCTTTGGATATTCCGGATCCCGATGATCTCATTACAAAGGTGATAGCAGAAGCTCTTGCTTACGAGTCTTGCCCTTTTGAGGCAGAGGTAAATGTGACCATAGCCGATGATGCCGAGATCCACAGGATAAACCGGGAGTTCCGTGGAATAGATAAGACCACGGATGTGCTGTCTTTTCCTGCCCTGGAATTTGATACCCCCGGGGTTTTTTCTGTGGCAGAAAAAGGCGGAGATACATTTGCAGCAGAATGTTTCAATCCGGATACCGGGGAACTGATGCTGGGTGACATGATCATTTCTGCGGACCGGGTGAAGGCTCAGGCTCAGGAATACGGACACAGTGAGCTTCGCGAACTCGCATTTCTTACGGCGCACAGCATGTTTCATCTTTTCGGATATGATCATGAAACGCCGGAAGAAGCAGAGGTAATGGAGGCAAGGCAGGAAGCAGTTCTTGCAAAACTCGGCATAGGAAGATAATGATTTTAAGATGAAAGCAAAGCATTACGATACGATCATCATAGGCAGCGGTGCATCCGGTATGACCGCAGCTATATTTGCAGCAAGAAAGGGCGAGAGTGTGTGCGTTTTGGAACACAGGTCAGAACCCGGTAAAAAGCTGCTGGTTACGGGAAACGGAAAATGTAATATTACCCATGAGGGTATAACTGCAGAAGATTATTACCCGGAGGATCGTCCGCAAGACAGAACGAAAAAAGAGTTTTTAAAAAAAGCCTTTGATATTTTCTGTTACAGGGAAACCATAGATTTCTTCAGGTCCCTGGGAGTGCTTACGAGATCGCGGGAAGGTTATGTGTATCCTTATTCGGAGAGGGCTGTTTCCGTAAGAAATGCTCTCAGGGATGAGATGCGCAGGCTTGGCGTAAATGTACTCACACAGACATGCGTAAAGGAGATCAGTCTGTCCCGGGATGAAAACGTAAAAACCCCCAAAAAATACTTATGCAGGACAGAAAAGAAATCATCCGGAGAAAATGAAGAAAACAATTGCCTCTTATCATCCGGCAGGCTCATCCTGGCGACAGGACTTTTTGCGGGGATGAAAGAAAACTCTGTATCGGAGAGCAAAAATGATCTTTCCGGCATTGAAATAGCAGCCCAATTCGGAATCAAACCCAAAAAAGCCATGCCTGCTCTGGTAAAGCTCAAAACAGAAGATGATTTCTGTAAAGGTACAGCCGGAGTCAGGCATAAGGCCTGTATAAGTCTTTTTTCGGATCTTCCGGACAGAGAAATGCCGGAACCTCTGGCTTCGGATATGGGAGAGATCCAGTTTGCGGAAGATGCATTATCGGGAATACCTGTATTTAACGTAAGCCGGTCTGCCAATGAAGCTATGGAAGAGGGCAGTAAAGTATATGCAGAGATTGACCTTATCCCTGATATTTCAGCAGAAGATTGTCTTTCTTTTGTAAATGAAGGTATTAAAAGAATGGGAGAAAGAAAACTCACTGATTTTTTCGGAGGAATGTTAAACGACAAGCTTGTCAGGGCAGTCGCAGGAACTATCGGTGAAAATGCCGGAAAAAAAGTTTCAGAAACAGATCCTGAAAAGATAAGGGAGATGATGAAGATCTTTAAGAAATGGAAAGTCCGTATAACCGGCAGCTATGGATTTGAAAACGCCCAGGTATGTACAGGCGGTATAAGAATTTCCGATATCGATCCGGGATCCATGCAGATAAAAGAAGTTCCCGGGCTTTTTGCGGCAGGGGAACTGGCAGATATAGACGGTCCCTGCGGCGGTTATAATCTCCAGTGGGCATGGACCAGCGGTGCTATAGCAGGAGGGATCTGATCAGTCTCCGGTCTGGGCTTCGTGCATATGGGCGTAGCGTCCGCCCAGGGCCAGCAGTTCTTCATGGGTTCCTTTTTCCACGATATTACCGTCTGCGATGACTATTATCATATCAGCATCTCGGATAGTGGAAAGACGGTGAGCGATTATAAATGAAGTACGTCCTTCGGTAACAGACAGAAGCGCATTTTGTATCTTTTTTTCCGTAAGAGTATCTACAGAACTGGTTGCTTCATCAAGTATCATAATGGGTGCATCGGCAAGGATAGCCCTTGCAATGGTAATGAGCTGGCGTTCTCCGTGGGAGAGCTCTGCACCGCTTCGCTCCAGGACAGTGTTATACTGTTCGGGCATACGCTCTATAAATGAATCGGCACCGGCTATCCGGGCCGCTTTTTTTATTTCTTCAAGGGGTGTTTCCTCATTTCCGTAGGCGATATTATAAGCTACGCTTTCAGCAAAGAGCACCGTATCCTGCAGCACTACGCCGAAGGCCTTTCTTAAGTCTGCCATTTTATAGTCCCTTAGATCATGACCGTCAAGGGTTATGGAACCGCTGTCTACATCATAAAATCTGGTGAGCAGATTGATAAGCGTGGTCTTCCCTGCACCTGTGGGACCTACCACTGCCACCTTTGTACCGGCAGGCACCTTCAGATCAATACCTTTAAGAATAGGCTTATCCTTGTTGTAACCAAATACAACATCTTTAAATACAATATCTCCCCTGGGATTTTTAAGTTCAAAGGCATTTTCCCGGTCAGCCGGCTCCGGAAGAGTATCGGTTATCTCGAATATACGCTCGGCGCCGGCGATAGCAGTCTGGAGGTTGTTGTAAATGTTGGATATCTCCACGAATGGACGTGAAAACTGGCGTATATAAAGGAGAAAGCTGGTGATAAGACCAACCGACAGCACGCCCTGGACAGCAAGTTCGGCGGATATCACGGAAATGGCGACAAAACTGATGTTATTGATAACATTGGCAGCAGGCATTATTATCCCTGATTTGATCTGGGCCTCTTCTGCTGTTTTTGTAAGCTGCTGATTCAGGACTTCAAAGTCTTTTGTTACCTTCTTTTCCCGGCCGAAGGATTTTACTATGAAAATGCCGGAAATGGTTTCCTGTATATGACCGTTTAAAAAGCCCAGATCTCTTTGCTGTTTGACAAAAAGAGGCCGGGTGACGTTTGTCACAAGCTTGGTTACTATGACTATGGCAGCCGTACCTATGAGTGCGGCAAATGTAAGAGGAAGGCTCAGACGTATCATCACTATGAGTATTCCTATCATGGTGAAAATGCTTGAGAGCAGCTGTGACAGGGAATCTGCGATCGTAGAGCTTATGTTGTCGACATCGTTTGTGAGACGGCTCATCAGCTCGCCCTGTTGTTTTGTATCAAAAAATGACAGAGGCAGTTTTACCATGGTGTTAAAAAGACGGGTCCGTATACGGTAAGTGACACGTTGTGAAAAAAACGCCATCAGTATGCCCTGTATGAGATTAACCAGGAAATTGCTGACATATATTCCGGCCAGCAATAAGATAAAGAGCAAAACAGCATTTCCGTTGTTAATAGCCGTGATAGCATTTCCGATGACCAATGGTGAAAAAATGCCTGCAGCAGAGGAAAGGACTGCAAAAAGAAGTATCATAAAAAGACCTTTTTTATCGCCTTTCAAAGTATCGGTAAGGCGGCGGACCGAACCTTTCATATCCCTGGGCTTTACAACAGGTTGTCCGTGACGTCTTCCTCCTCCGGGACGTTTATCCGGCATACTTGCAGCTCCGTCTGCTATATTTTTTGCTGCCATATGTTTCTCCTTTTATGTGTGTATCACATGAGCTCATTACGCCGGTCATCAGGTTAAGATAAACCGGGTTCATTTTTATTTCAGTTTTTTCCCATGAATAAATGAAACACTATCCTCCGATCTGTGAATCATATATAGCTCTGTATTCCGGACAGCCTTCAAGCAGCTCCCGGTGCGTTCCGAAGCCCTGAACCACACCATTGTCAATGCAAAGTATCTTATCTGCTTTTCTGACCGTAGATATCCTTTGGCTTATCAGCAGAACGGTGATCCCGGCCGCGAACTCACGCAGTGCTGCAAGCACCCGGGCTTCTGTTGTGGCATCAAGTGCGCTTGTGCAGTCATCAAGTATAAGTATCTTAGGACGTTTTAAGAGTGCCCTTGCCAGAGAAAGCCGTTGTTTTTGTCCTCCGGAAAGATTCACTCCCCCCTGGCCGATCAGGCATTCCAGGCCTCCGTCACAGCTTTCTATTATGGATCGGGAATCAGATATATCAAGTACCTTTTGTATCTGATCGTCATCGGCATCAGGGCTGCCCCAGTGAAGATTGTCAATGATGGTGCCTGTAAATAAAAGAGCTTTTTGCGGAGCAGCAGCTACATTTGCACGGAGGTGTTCCGTATCATAAAGTGTCACATCCCTGTCGTCTATCATGATACGGCCGGAAGAGGCGTCGTAGAATCTTGGTATAAGATAGGTAAGAGTGGATTTTCCGGAGCCTGTGGGACCTATGATACCGATAGTCTCTCCCGGTTCGCAGGTGAAACTGATATTGGAAAGAGCATCTTTTTCCGATCCGGGATAGGCAAATGAAACATTTTCAAAAACGATCCTGCCCTTGATCCCGGACTTTAATGCATTTTCAGAAATCTTTTGTGCCGGCTGTTCATCAAGGACTTCTTTAATCCTTTCAGATGAAGCTAAAGCTCTTATGGCCCTGTTAAAGATATTGGAGATGATACTCAGTGAAAAAAGGATCTGGGTCATGTAATTAATAGAAGCCATCACACGGCCTATATGGTCTCCCCCTTCTGCATGGGCAAGCCACAGGAGCACGACTATGCTGATATTAACGGTCAGATTTATCAGTGGACCGAATACCGCCATGGTACGCATGGCAGACAGACCCGCCATCCTGAGCTGGTCAGCGGCAGAATCAAATCGTTTTTCTTCGCTTGCTGAGGCATTAAATGCTTTTACAACTCTTACTCCTGACAGATATTCTCCTGCCACATGATTGAGCTTATCAATTTTCTGCTGCATTTTTGCAAATTTCGGATAGCCTATACGGATATTGATAAACATAAGAAACACGCTTATCGCTATTACTATAAGCATAGTGGGGACCAGCCATGGTGTACGTGTCACTATCATAACTATAGCGGAGATGGTGGTTATGGGTGCCTTGAAGATGATCCTGGTAAATCCCGTGACGAAATCCTGAACCTGGGTAACGTCGTTCGTAATACGGGTTATTATGGATGCGGTAGTAAGTCTGTCTATATTTTCCAATGAAAGAGTCTGGGTTTTTTTGTAGATGTCATTTCTCAGATCTTTCGCTACCGCCTGGGAATGCTTTGTGGAACAAATGTTGCGTATGACGGCGGCAGCTGCGCCTATTCCTGCTATAATGAGCATGATGATACCGTAATGGGTTATTGCCGCAGTGTCGGAACGTGTAACACCTTCATCAACTATATCTGACATAAGTGCAGGCTGAAAAATATCTGTAACAGCCTCTACTACCAGAAAAGCTATGGCAAGTATGAAAGATACGATATGTTTTTTTATATAGGAAAAGATCAGTGCCATATCATCACCTTTATATTACATGTTTTGTTGTGTCAGGATCATCGGACTTTAAGGTCTCCATTATATCATTAAATATACGTTAAATGATAGCAGGTTTCAGCGAAGCTGCGAAAAATGCGTCGCGAAATATTTAAAGTTTTTTCGCCTGAAACAATTAATAAAATTAAGCAAAAAGCCTATTGACACTTTATTACGAATGAGATAAAATTCGTCTTACATTTTTCGAAAAATGGTTTCAGAAGACTGCGTGTTTCTTTCGCAGATTTCACAGTTTTTTTTTCAAGATATTAACAGGATCAGAAAACACAGGAACAGCCGTGCCGCATATTTTTGCTGTAACGTTCTGCAGCTTTTGTTTACGGTATCTGCAGGATGTTATGTGAGCTTTTTACATACGGCCGGTACGAAAAAAATTAAATAGGGGGGTATACAGGGTGACTGAAAGATCACTGGATATAATTCTCGTTGATACTGACGAGGTCTTTCTTAAGCGCCTTGCAGGTGCCATGAGCACAGGCAGGGAAAAAAAGATAATAGTCAGGGCTTTTTCCGAAGCGGGAAAAGCGCTTAATCTCTTAAAAGCTTCCCAGCCGGATGCGTTGATCATCGGCAAGGATTCTTACAGCGAGGATTTTAAAACTACATTTACCGGCAAGACGATAGTCCTGACGGAGGAAGAAGGTAATGATGATTGTGAGATGTGCAGGTACAGACCTGCCGGAAAGATATTAAGTGCGATAGGAAATCCCGTACGCAGAAAAAAGGAAGACCTTGTGCACAGAGATGTTCATACTACAGGGATCATGTCTTTTTGTGAGGCGGAATATAAAAATGCCT
>CACZTF010000082.1 GCA_902784025.1 uncultured Lachnospiraceae bacterium | reverse complement strand
TTTTCTTATTATTTCATGAGTCCTTTTCGTAGTATGTGTAAGATAACATTTTATCTGATCTTTTTGTATACTATCCGGATCTGTTGAAAAAGAAAAAGGGATTACCGGTTTGTCTCCATACTGAGGCTCCATTTTTGAAAAATCTATCGACTCCTCTGATATTCTTGCTGGAGTACCTGTCTTAAACCTGTGTATTTCAATCCCAAGTTTTTTCATGCTTTCTGATAAACTTCCTGCAGCCTGTAATCCGTTTGGTCCTGTATATGTAATGGCTTCTCCACATAAACATCTCGATTTTAAGTATACTCCGGTACACAGTATTACTGCTTTTACTTTATACTTTAATCCCGTATATATGACAATTCCTTCAATTTGACCTTTTTTATCAATGACAAGTTCTGTTACTTCAGCCTGTTTGATATCAAGATTTTCCTGTTTTTCAAGTACTCTTCTCATTTCTCTTGAATACTCTTCTTTATCAGCCTGTGCTCTTAATGAATGTACTGCAGGACCTTTGCTTTTATTCAGCATTTTTGACTGGATAAATGTTTTATCTATAACTTTTCCCATCTCTCCGCCAATAGCATCAATCTCACGGACAAGATGTCCTTTAGAACTTCCTCCAATATTAGGATTGCACGGCATTAATGCAATACTGCTTATACTTACAGTGAACATTACAGTTTTTAAACCAAGTCTTGCACATGCCAGGCCTGCTTCACATCCGGCGTGACCTGCACCTATTACAGCAACATCATAATTATCGATGATCAATCTTATTCTCCTTGTAATATAAAAAATCACTTACCCATACAAAACTCACTGAATATTTTTTCACATAGATCGTCTGATATATCCTCTCCGATTATTTCTCCAAGATATTTATATGCATCCATTAAATCTATTGTATAAATATCTTCACTCATTCCCTTTTCAATCGAATCTGTTACCATACATAACGAATCATATGCAGAACGAAATAATTCAATCTGTCTGACATTTGTAATATAAATGGTATCATTCTTCATATCGATTCTGTAAATCATATCTCTGATCTGATTTTTTAATTCACTTATTCCTTCGTTTTCTTTAACTGACATTTTTATTACAGGACAGTTCATTTTTTTCTTAATATCATCTTCACTTAATATCGACCCTTTATCCTTTTTATTCATGATAACTATTCTTGTTTTATTCTTAATTGAATCAAATATTTTTATATCCTCTTTATTAAGACCTTCAGAAATATCAACCATAAAAAGAATAAGATCAGCATTTTGGATTTCTTTTTGTGCTTTTGATATTCCAATTTTTTCCACTTCATCAAACGACTCATGAATTCCAGCAGTATCTATGAGATTTAACGTTATTTCATCAATTGAAATTTTTTCTGAAACAGTGTCTCTTGTAGTACCTGGTATTGATGTAACTATAGCTCTGTCATATCCGGATAACAGATTTAATAAAGATGATTTGCCTACATTTGGTCTTCCGGCAATAACAGTATTAACTCCGTTTTTCAGAAATTTTGTTTTATTGTAATTATCTATTATTGTCTCTATATCTATTAATATTTTATTAATGGTATCCTTAAGTTCTGATATGTATACAGATCCAATATCATAGTGCTCAGGATCATCTAATGCTGCTTCTATGAATGCTGTTTCCTTTAAAATCTTTTCTCTTAATTCCGATACTTTTTTATTAACTGAACCATTTAACTGTGATATGGAATTTTTTCTGCTAAACTCATTTTCTGAAGCAATTATATCCATAACTGATTCAGCCTGTGAAAGATCAATTCTTCCATTTATAAAAGCTCTTTTCGTAAACTCACCCGGTTCTGCAAGTCTTGCCCCTGCTGAAAGAACAGTTTCAAGAACTTTATTTAGTATATACATTCCTCCATGACAGCTTATTTCAACTGTATCTTCTGTAGTATATGATCTTGGAGCTTTGAAAACAGTACATAATATTTCATCTACTATTTCAGACCTGTCATAAATATAACCATAATGAACTGAATGAGAAGCTGCTGAAAAAAGGTCAAGGCTTTTATTTGACCTTGACCTTATAATTTTATCAGCTATTTTTATCGATTCCTTTCCGGATATTCTTATTATCCCTATTCCGGAATTACCAAAAGGAGTTGCTATAGCAGCTATTGTATCTGTATTTATCATGAATGTTTTAATGTGATGACTACTCTTCTGTAAGGTTCTTCTCCTTCTGAATGAGTGGTTACATATTTATCATTCTGAAGTGTTGAATGTATTACTCTTCTTTCATATGGATTCATGGGCTCCAGCGTTACAGGTCTTCTGGTTCTTTTTACT
>CACZTF010000081.1 GCA_902784025.1 uncultured Lachnospiraceae bacterium | reverse complement strand
TTATGAAAGCTGAAGAAGTATTAAACAAGGTTAAAAGCGGAGAAATAAGTATTGATGAGGCTATGGGTTTTTTTAAAAAAAATACCTACGATGAAATGGAATATGCAAAGCCGGATATTCAAAGAGAGCTTAGAACCGGATTTGCAGAGGTGATCTTTTGTCAGGGTAAGCCGGATGAATATCTTGTATCCATATATAAGAAAATGACAGAGGAAACGGGAGAAGTTTTCGGGACCAGAGCATCCATGCACCAGTATGAACTGGTAAGAAAAGAGATCCCTGATATAACATATGATCCGGTCTCACGGATATTGAAACTGGAAAAAGATGATAAGCCCCGTAAAGGAAGTATCGCAGTGTGCAGTGCAGGAACAGCTGATGTACCTGTAGCGGAGGAAGCTGCCTGCACAGCGGAATACTTCGGCAGCAGTGTGAAAAGGATCTATGATGTGGGAGTTTCGGGGATACACCGTCTTTTTTCAAAAATGGACAGTATACAGGATGCAAACTGTGTGATAGCAGTGGCTGGTATGGAGGGGGCGCTTGCAAGTGTTATAGCCGGAATGGTCAGTGTTCCGGTGATAGCTGTGCCCACATCTGTCGGATACGGTGCATCATTTGGCGGATTATCGGCGCTTCTTACCATGATAAATTCATGCGCCAACGGAATAGCCACAGTTAACATAGATAACGGATTCGGCGCCGGCTATATCGCTACGCAGATAAACAGGCTTGCCTGCGGTGGGGAGAGGTGAATCATATGGAGCCAAGTCGTGCTGCTGTAAATAAGCAAAAAAAACTGCGTCACATTCTCGTAGAATATAAAAAAGTGTCCATTGCTTTTTCCGGAGGTGCTGACTCCGCCTTTTTATTGAACGAGGCGACAGAAACCCTGGGCAGGGAAAATGTGCTGGCCATTACGGCGCGTTCCCCTGCTTTTCCGGAAAGTGAAACAAAAGCGGCTGAAATGATATGTAAAGAAATGGGAGTTGAGCAGATAATATTTGATGCCGATGTTATGTCTGTAAAAGAATTCCGGGAAAACAGCACAGACCGATGTTATCATTGCAAGAAAGCTATGTTAAAAAAGATAGAGGCCTTGGCGAAAGAAAAGGAGTTTTTGATCGTGGCTGACGGTTCCAATGCAGATGATGTAGGTGACTACAGACCCGGGCTGAAAGCTCTTGGGGAGCTTGGTATAAAAAGTCCTTTAAAAGAAGCGGGCCTGTTCAAGGCTGAGATACGACATCTTTCAAAATCGGCAGGGCTGTCAACCTGGAATAAGCCGTCCCTTGCCTGCCTTGCAAGCCGTATTCCTTATGGTGAAAAAATTGATGAAAAAAAATTAAAGCTTGCAGGGGACGCTGAAGAAATACTGCATGATATGGGATTTGGCCAGCTTCGTGTGCGTATACATGGCGACATTGCAAGAATAGAGGCACAAAAAGATGATCTTAAAAAAATTACCGAAGAAAAGATACGGATAAAAGTCTCCTCAGAATTAAAAAAATTAGGCTTTACATATGTTGCTGTTGATCTTGACGGCTACAGGAGCGGAAGTATGAATGAGGTGTTGTAAAAGTAAACGGGAGGATCACAGATGGGCAAGACACTTTATCTGGATTGCTCTGCCGGGATCAGCGGGGATATGACGGTAGGCGCGCTTCTGGATCTGGGAGCAGATGCCGGCAGACTTAAGGAAGTTCTGGAAAGTATCAACATAGATGAGTTTTCTGTTAAGATAGCACATGTTGAAAAAAACGGAGTCTGTTGTACGGATTTTGATGTTATACTTGAAAAAGAACTTGATAATCATGATCATGATATGGAATATCTGCATGGACATGATGATACAAAAGAAACAGCAGTTGATGAAAACGGTATAGTCAGATATACCGGTCCAGATGAAAATACAAAGAGCGGGGGTCATGTTCGTCACAGATGCCCGCAGGATGTTATTGACATCATAAATGGGAGTACAGCAACTGACAGAGCCAAAAAGCTGGCCGGGGATATCGTCAGGATACTTGCCCGGGCAGAGTCAGAAGTCCATGGTGTTCCGTTGTCAGAGGTTCATTTTCACGAAGTGGGAGCTCTTGATTCCATTGCTGATATCCTTGCAGTGGGGGTATGTATAGACGACCTGGATATAGAAAGAACTGTTATAACTTCTCTTTATGACGGAACGGGAACTATAAGATGTCAGCATGGTATATTACCTGTACCTGTTCCTGCAGTAAATAATATCGTCCGGGACAATGATATAATGCTTTATATAACGGATACACGGGGAGAAATGGTGACGCCTACCGGGGCAGCTGTTGCGGCGGCCCTGCGCACGGACAAAGAATTGCCGGAGACTTACAGAGTATTAAGGGAAGGGTTCGGCTCAGGAAAAAGAGATTATGATTCTTTGTGCTATCTGAGAGCAGCGTTGATAGAACCTGACCATTGGAAAAGCTAAAAACCAGATGCAGTGGTTTGTTGAAAGGCAGCAAAGAAAACATGCTTCAGAGTGTATAAAGTGCGGTGCCTGTGAAGCAGTCTGTCCACAGCATATAAGTATCATATGTGAACTCGAGAAATAAGCGGAGCTTTCAGGGAGTATGAATAAAGGTTAAGTATTATCACAGTTGCCTGCCTGTTTTAATACCGGATTTCAGAGGAAAGGAAAAGGATGCAGTACAAGATCGATATGCTTCCGCAATACAGAGAAGCGGGAGCTGATGGCTTTATAGGATTAAAAGGGTATATGAATTACTGTCAGGATGCGGCTACATGGCATATGCACACATTCGGACTGGGAAATGACCGATTGATAGAAGAATTCGGTATTGCCTGGATGTTTACAAAATGTCATGTAAGTCTGTATGGTAAGGGTGATTATACATCGCCGATAATGGTTGAAACCGGTATGACAGATATACAAAAGGCACGGGTGGACCGGGATTTTCGTATTACGCAGGAGGGAAGGCTTCTGGCACAGGCAAGGATTGAAAACTGTCTTTATCATTTGCATGATAACAGGCTGTGCCGTCTGCAAGAGATAGGTTTTCCGGATATTGAACCGGATACACCTCTGGAGAAAACAGAAATAAAAAAAATAAAACGGGATATCAGCGGCATGGAAAAGGGTTACGAAAGAAAGGTGCTTTATTCTGATCTGGATAAAAGCAGGCACATGAACAATCTTCATTATACCGATCTTTTTATGGACGCATTCCCCCCGGAATTTTATGAAGAAAAAAGGATCACCGGATATGACATAAATTACATTTCCCAAAGCTTTTACGGGGATGTGCTCAGCGTGTATATGAAACAGGATGCAAATGCTTTCGATATGGCCGCTGTAAATGAAGAAGGAAAGATCATCGCCATGGCCCGGATCACGCAAGGATAAAAGATTTAAAGAATGTAAGGGAGGATTATTGAAAATGGCTGAAAAAACACAGGCAAATATTGGATTTGAAAAACAGATTTGGGATGCGGCTTGTGTCCTTTGGGGGCATATTCCGGCGGCGGAGTACAGAAAAGTGATCATAGGACTGATCTTCCTTCGTTATGTTTCATCGGCATTTGAACGCAGATATGATGAACTGGTGGAGGAAGGAGACGGCTTCGAGGATGACAGAGATGCCTATACCATGGAAAATATATTCTTTGTGCCGGAGGAAGCCAGGTGGAAGACTATATCTTCGGCTGCGCATACGCCTGAAATAGGAAAAGTTATAGACAATGCGATGAGGGCTATAGAGGAAGAGAACAAGAGTCTTAAGGGAGTCCTCCCGGTGAATTACGCAAATCCTGATCTTGATAAACATGTCTTAGGAGATGTGGTTGATATTTTTACCAATATGGACATGGGGGATGCCGAGGAAAGTCAGGATCTTTTGGGCAGGACATACGAGTATTGTATAGCTCAGTTTGCTGAAAAGGAAGGGGCAGGAGGAGGCGAATTCTATACCCCGTCAAGCGTGGTTAAGACATTGGTGGAGATACTTAAGCCCTTTGATAACTGCCGTGTATATGATCCTTGCTGCGGTTCTGGGGGAATGTTTGTGCAGAGCGCAAAGTTCATACGTGCGCACTCCGGCAACAGAGGTAATATT
>CACZTF010000080.1 GCA_902784025.1 uncultured Lachnospiraceae bacterium | reverse complement strand
GATAAACAAGCGTGCGGAGGAAGAGCCGGACGTAGTTGCCATTGCCTATTGTGAAGGAAAAAATGTGGTGGAGGTAACCCCCACGAAGTACAAGGCAGACGTCGAGGGGCTGGGAACATATCTTTATGCCCAGGGCTTTCATGATGTGAGCATCGCCATAATGGGCGAGAATTCCTACGGCTGGGTGACCGCATTTCTGGCTGTGGCCAACGGCGGCAACGTGTCCGTATGTCTGGACAAGGACCTTCCCGCAGAAAAGAAGCTTCAGCTTCTTACCCAGGCAGAATGTAAGGCGGCTTTTATTTCGGATAAGTTCATATCTGGTTTTGAAGGTGTTCAGGATGGCGAAAACGGCAAGAGCCTTACCCTTGAGAACGGCGAAAAGATGACCATATATCCCATGTCGGAGATTCCTTCAATGATCGAAAAGGGATCTGCCATGATAGACGGAGGAGACTTAAGTTTCGTGGATTATAAGATAGATCCCGACAAGCTTGCGACCATCTTTTTCACTTCCGGAACTACAGGCCAGAGCAAGGGCGTAATGCTCAGCCAGAAAAACATGGCTTTTGATATCGATGCGGCCTGCAAGAACTTCATACTTGAGGGACCCTCTATTTCAGCCCTTCCCTATCACCATGCTTTTGGCCTGCTGACATCATTTTTCGCAGTATACAACTACAGATATAAGGTGTTCATAAATGGCAATTTAAGGAATGTTTCCAGGGACATCAAGAACGAAAAGCCCCAGACCCTTATCCTGGTACCCCTTTTCGTGGAAACTTTCTACAAGATGATCCGCAGCAATATAAAGAAGCAGAAAAAGGAAAAGGCTGTTGCAGCAGCAGAGAAGCTGAGCAACGCTCTGCTGGCAGTAGGAATAGATGTCAGGAGGAAACTCTTCAAGGAGATACACGAGGCCCTTGGCGGCAACCTTGAATACATCATAGCCGGCGGCGCATACATGGATGACAAATACGTGAAGGCCTTCCATACATGGGGCATAGAGATACTGGTAGGCTACGGAATCACGGAGTGTTCACCGGTGCTGTCGGTAAACCGTAACCTTTACGTGCGTCAGAACAGCGTGGGTACTGCCCTTCCCGGCTGTGAGGTAAAGATTTCACCCGATGGCGAGATAATGACCAGGGGCGATCAGGTCATGCTGGGATACTACAAGAATGAAGAGGCTACCGCCGAGGTTATGAAAGACGGGTGGTTTTATACCGGCGACCTGGGAACCATTGATGATGACGGCTTCATATTTATTACCGGAAGGAAGAAGAACCTCATCATTTTAAGCAACGGTGAGAATGTTTCGCCTGAGGAGATAGAGGAGCAGTTCCTCAAGGATGATGCCGTGGAAGAGATCATTGTTTCCGGCGAAAAGGGCATGCTTGTTGCGGAAATCTATCCTAATGAGGAGCACAGGGGCGACCAGAAGTACTTTGACGATATGATGGACAAGTGGAACAAGCCCCAGCCCCAGTTCAAGAAGATCCGCAAGATCACTCTGAGGGATACGGAATTTGAGAAGAATTCCACAAAAAAGATAATCCGCTATAAAAAATAAAAATTTTTTATCTTTACTATGGCATATATATAGAATGTAGTTTATAATGACCACAACGAAGGGCAGATGTAACTGTTCAGATTAGTTACGGAAGCGTTCCTGAGTTCACATTGATTAGCACCGGGCGGTCAGTGTCCGGAAGCAAACGTCAAAACGAAAAGAGTCTTGTCGTTTGCTATATAACAAATAAAAGATTATTGAAAAAGAGAGAGGAGACAAAACATGTTTCAGAAGATTACGGAGATCTTATCAGAGCTTACGGAGTGTTCAGTTCCCCCTGAAGAAATCACCAGGGACACAAAGCTGGTAGCAGACCTTGACTTAAGCTCATTCGATGTTGTTAATGCTATCGTTATGTTTGAGGATGAGTTCAATATCGAGATACCTGATGACAAGATCGCAGATCTGGAAACAGTAGGCGACGTAGAGGACTTCCTGGAAGAACTTACCCGCTAATATCAGTATTATATGAACGAACAGCTCCCCCGTCTGTCAGGATGGGGGAGTTTTTTAGTTACCTTAATGTAACTTTCTGCTTTCCACAGACTATATGCGGGAAGTTTTAGATATTTTATTTTCAACTATTTTATAGTATTATATATATGTCAATTTATCCAAAAATGAGGGGAAGAGGAATGTTCTGGGATAAAGTTTCACCTTTGTATGATGCATTTGAGACCGTGTACAACGGAAAGGTTTTCAACGGTACCGGTAAAATAGTCGCGGAAATGATAGAGCCGACGGACGTGGTGCTGGAATGTGCCTGCGGTACCGGTGCTATCAGCAAGTTTATCGCGCCGGCCTGTAAGAAGCTC
>CACZTF010000079.1 GCA_902784025.1 uncultured Lachnospiraceae bacterium | reverse complement strand
TCGATGACCGACACACAGCTGTTAGTCGTTCCCAGGTCTATACCTATGACTCTGCTCATTTTCCTGTCCGGGACATAAGATATACTATTTGCGGTCCCTCAAGTTTGTCGAAGGACCCTATAAATAATATAATCCTTTATCCTCCTGCTTTTACATAATAGTTAATATAATTATTCCCTATGATACCACAAAACCCCCGCAGTTTCTCACAAAACCAGGGGGTAAATGATTAAATATTTATTAAATTTTTGTTTAAAAATAAAGCATCTCGTCTCTCATCAGCTTCAAAATCATCTTTCCACTGTGTGCTCCGGTGATAGTCTTACAGACACGTTTGATCGTTTACGTAGATATACCAGGTTTCCACTGATATTTACCTAGATCCACCTTGCCGTCATTTACTTCCACCCCCTCAGCCTCCAGCAGCTTTGCCTGCACATTTGCCCCGCCGAAGGCAAATGCACCGGCAAGTTCCCCCTTCGAATTTACCACTCGGTAACAGGGAATATTGGCCGGATCCGGATTTTTATGCAAGGCATTTCCCACAGCCCGTGCCATTTTCCTGTCTCCGGCCAGTTGTGCAACCTGTGCATATGTAGCAACCCGCCCATATGGTATCATTTTAACCGACTCATATATTTTCTTAGACGGACTGTAAGAGACCAGATCATAGCTCTCGGCTATCATCTGCCTGATGTCCTTGTCCGGTATGCTCCCGTCCAGGATTATGGTATTCCAATGTTCTTTATTCTGATGGTATCCCGGCGTTACTGAATGATAAGCCTCCCGCCAGAAAATAATCCTCTCCCGGTCAGCTTTGACATTCAGATTTATAAAGCCATCTTTTTCGTAAGTCCAGAGAAAGGCCTTTTTATTCCCTTTGCAGCGAACAAGCTGCCAGTTATCATCATGAAAGGGTGCATCTTTGTAAGTGTCCGGAAATGAAAGGCCGTATTTTAAAGCCTGATCTCTAGTCGTAATCATCTGATCCTCCGCACAGCAAGTTTTTAAGACCAATTAATAAACTTTATTTTTCAAAAGTTAAATGCTGCTCTGTATGTTTCCTAATTCCGTATATATCATCCCATGTTTTCCCCTCTCTGACTTCATCAGTGAAACTTTTGTTGCCATCATGCGACCTTTAGGCGGGTTTTCTGCCGGGATCATTTCACCGCCCCTGTAATCCGCTTTCCTGATCAGAGTAATATGCGGTGAAAACCTCTTTTTGTCAAATGGAATATCCTGCTTCGCAAGTTCATTCCTCAGGCGCTTCACATATCCGGCAAGTGCCTTATTTTCCGACAACCCTGCCCAGAAAATATCACCGAAGCATCCCACTCCCTCAAGATTAATATCAAAAGGGGCAAATGTTACCTGCTCCATAACCTCAAGTATCCTGTCCGGGTCATCATATTCCCCGATAAAAGCCAGGGTTATATGCAGATTCTCACTTTTGGAGAAATTCCCCTTTACCCCACGATCTTTCAGTCCTTTCTGAAATCCGGTAAGTGCATTAAGAATCTTCTCATTAAAATTTATTGCTATGAATAATCGCATTTATTTCTCCTGATCTCATTGTTTTGACAGCTGTTTATTCTGCCTGAAACTTCTCTTCAAGATCCGCATACCATCTGCTGGCACTGCCGGAACCACCACTGCAATAATACATAGTGGGGTTCATTAGTATCATTTTATTTTTACGCCTTTTCTTTGTCAATTTTTTTTGCTATGCTTTTTAACACTCAATCACCATACAAAATTTAGTCCTTTACCTTTTTCAACGTGTCTGCTTTTTTATTTACTGCTACTGGTTGCATAAAAAACAGTCATTAAAGACTATTTGTACTTTCATGGCTGTTTGAAGTATTTAATTGCTCTTCTTTTTCTTTTCACAACTACCGCTGTTATCAACACCGCCGCTGAAGCTCCTGCGATGGTTATCCAGGAGTTCTTATCCCCTGTTTGAGGGGGCAATGTGGCAGCTGATCGACCTGTAACTTTTGTAACATGCCGGTTATATGAGGATATTTTCACGGAAGTCTCAGACTGTGTTTTTTGTGAATCTGACAAGGTATCATCATCTGTCTTTTTATCTGTATACTCCGTAGTTGGGTCTGATGGATCTTCAGTATCACGAATGGACTCTGTTTCATTCGTGCAATCGGTCTGTTCTATGGATTCGGCTGGTTTGTCTTCATTATCCTCTTTTTCTTTATTATCGGTGATCATATATTTGAAGGATGGAGAATCACCTGTCACAATATCATATATCTTAATGATCATATTACCGTCAGGGTTAATATCTATCTTTTCACCATCAGAAAAACGTTGAAAAGCCGCAAGATAGTTATCAAAACCAAAATATATCTGTTCTACCTCTACAAAACCAATATCAAGACTGTCCCGTATTTTATAAAACCTAAAACCTTTTTTTCTTTTTTCCGTATCGTAATTATCGTTATTTAATCCACCGCAATAATCTACAGCAATATAACCATCTCCATACTTAAGCAATGCCAGTTTAATACCGTCTGCCGTATCTGAATCGTATGGTGTTAATGATATCTCTCCTGTATCGCCTTTTTCCATAGCATAAGCTACAACATTTTCATCTGTGATCCACTCCGCTGCCCACTTTGAAAAAGCGTCATAATCACCTTTGTCTGCATCTCCTGATCCTGTGATCCCCATTATGTTTCCTATATCGGCACGATTGTAATATGAATATTCTTCTAACATGTAATAATCCTGAAGATCAAATAACATATGCCCTGTTTCATGTACCAACAGATTTATAACCATCTCTTCATTTTTTAAATCCTCATTCGTTAATGACATATAAACAGCACTATGATTGTTTAGGTCATCATCTAAAAATCTATCAACTGTTCCCAAACGAAAATAATATCTGTCATACTCTATAGGTGCATAATCACCTGACATATCAAAAATATAAAGCGCATCTATATCTTTATTACCATTGTAATCATAATCAGAGACATCAACCTTTTTGTATAGCTCTGATAACAATTCTTCATTATATCCGGAATAAAACAGCCCGTCATTGCTTAAATAACTATCGCGGACTCCACTCAACTGAATGTCAACAGCACAACCAAATTCCATAGATAGTTTTCCATAAGACGATTTATAAAGATAATCTGAGAAACCATTATATGGCAGATTAAATCCACCCTCTTTTCCGTCAAATAGAGATTTTAAATAATCATCATTTAATGTTTTATATACAGGATTAGTGTCATCAGCCGGCGCATCAGAAAAACCAAGTCTTACCACAACCGCCTTGATCTCACCCATTCTCACCTCTTCATCCTCAATTCTAAAGGGTTTAGGTATTTCAACCGCTGTCATCGATGTATCAGCGAAGGCGTTTGAACAGATTAATGAAATCATTAAAAAACATGAAGCGACACAAAATATTTTTTTTATAATTTTTTCATATAAATTCAATCCTCTTTTTTTTTATAGATAATCCCAACTTATTTTGAAAAAATGATCTCGTCTTTTAATCCCTGATTAAACTATCTGACATACTATACCCGTCCGGATCCCAATGGCACTCTAAAAAGTCCGGGTCATTATCAAATAAATAGTAAAAAGTACCGCTGTTTAAAGAAATCTTATATCCTTCCCCATCACCGTTTGAAAATCTTTCCACTTTCGTCACTTTATTACTTCCACCCCCATTATCCTCTACAACATCCCCCTTAAATGTTTTAGTTACAATTCCACTGTTTCCGGCAGTAGTCCAACTTCCTTCGATACTTTTAAGAACCTTGTCCACTTCTGTATCAGTCTTAGGAGGTTCAGTCTCTTTTGCGGTAGTAGTTGCTATGGTGGCTGCTTCGGTTGCTGTGGTGGTTGTTGCAGTGGGAGCCTCTGTTGTAGTTGTCGTGGTGGGAGCTTCTGTGGTCACTGTTGTTGTTTCAGCCGTGGTTGTTCCGACCGTGGTCGTTGACTCGACTGTTGTTGTCCCGGTTGTTGTACCGCTTGCTCCGCAACCGGCGACACCTGTGCCGATGATGAGACATGCCACTCCTATAATAATTACTTTCTTCATTGTTCGTTCCTCCGTTTTATAATTATAGTTAAGATAATATTCATTTAACTTATAAAAAACATTTTATTTTTGCTCATATCCTTTGTCAATCTTTTTTAACATCTCTATTACTCTTTATGTCGGATGTATACAAGAACCTCTTATAAGCTCTCTTCAATAGTTGCACTCTTCACTTCAGACACATTACTACCGGAACGCAAATTATCTTCAAGGAAGGCCAAAATCATTCACTCTTTGATCCACTTTCCTGATATTAGTTATATGCTTCTCCTGACTCCAGAAGGTCAACTACATCACACTTAAGAACATATGCAAGCTTTATCACGCTATCGGCATGCGCCTTGTTGATATCTTTGTTCCCCTGTTCATACATCTGTATAGATCGAAGTGATACCCCTGAGTCAATGGACAATTGTTTCTGAGTAAGTCCTAGTCTCTTTCTGTACATCTGAAGCCTTGTGATACGTCTATCCCTCAACTCCGCAGCATCTATTTCAAGAAGGATATCAACAAACTTTTCCTCCGATGCTTCATGCAAAACATAATATAAGCGCTCCAACTCAGCGGCAGGTACCGCCCTTATTATCCTCTCAAAAGAAAAACCGGTTTTCCACTGGGCAAAGGCCATTATCCACCCGCACCAAAAAAACTTGCCTTGCTTAAAACGCTCCCCCGGTCTTGAAAAGGTTTCTTCAAATCCGGTCTTTAAAAAAACATCCGCAGCAATCTCCGCACCGGATTTCCCGGCAAGATACTTAGGATGTCCGCTTTCAATAAGACCTGCTATGCCACATATACAAAAAAGGGATAAAAATTCTCCCATTTCCACACCGCAATCTAATACGGCATATTCCACCATCTCTCCCATTGAAAACATAGCATCTTCAAGATAGCATTTATCATATGCTCCCATTATCTGTCCCTCATCATGTCCCTTATAAATACTCCGTCAATGTCAGCCGTAACGGCTAATACTTTATAATCCGTTCTTGCTTTTTTATCTCTGCTTATTCTGTCATAAAAATATTTACTCCAATAAGCTTCCTCATATCTTATGAATTTCAAATGCTTAAAAGCTTTTTGGCTTTTTATGACAACCTGCTCCCCCAAATCTCCCAATTCCATTGCTTCAGAGAGCTGACGCAGTGAAATAGTATTATTTAGAAAGGCCCTTGCAAATGTAAAATAAGAATCGTCTGCCCTTTTTCCTATTATCACATCAATTCCGGTAAGATCAGGCAAATGATTTTTAATCAGAAACTCAGCTCCTGC
>CACZTF010000078.1 GCA_902784025.1 uncultured Lachnospiraceae bacterium | reverse complement strand
GTTCAATCGGCTTGGTAAAACCCATGATCACGGAGCATCGACACCCTCGCATATAAGAATCCAGCCTAAGATGGACTGATGCGACCCCCACTGCTAAGAGGCAGGCCATGAACTTAGGCAAACAGCCAGCGGTTTGAAGCTAACATCCGTGTCAGGGGAACAGACTTATTGTGAAGCAACCATTACTGGTTCAACATGGGGAATCAGAACTATTACCTGATTGACACTAAGGTGCAATTATACCATGGGCTTTACTAAGCCTATTGAACAAAGGTAACTAAAAATTTATACACAAAATAAGGTATCTAAAAGATACTATACGAGAGGATATTATATGAAAAAAGGACTCAGGATAATTCTTTTGATTCAGATATTTATACTGGTTATACTTACGATCAATGTTTTTTCACGATACAAGTATCTACGATTCTTTTTTATTAATAAAACAAGTCTACCCATTTCTTTTGAATCTGATGATGCTGTCAACGGCTTTCTCGATTGGTTAAAGCATGAAAAACTTGCTGTTATTAAGACATATGCGAAATCTGAAAAGAGTCTTACAATGTATATAAGCGACTTATCGTATTCATCTGATATTCAGCTTATTAACGGAACTATACCGATTAACGGACAGTATATAAGTGATACGAAGAATAATGATATAGATCAATGTGGATTGATAAAACCTCTGATAAAGGATTATTCCACCAGGATTTACGAATTCAAAGAATGCATGCGCTATGGAGTTGAAGAGATTTACACAATTAATACAACAAATGATGCCATTCTAAAAAAAATGCAAAGAGAACTATCAGGAAAAGGCGTTTCTATTATCGGAAAAATGGAGTCAGACAGTATGAAGCAATCAGCTTTTTTAACGCTGATTACTTCATATAACAAATATCAGATCTTACTGTTTATGATGTTTTTTCTAAGCCTCTTTTTTTTTTTTTTTTTTTTTTTAATTCTACAGATTGATCATATCAGAAAAGCTAAAGAAAAAAATGATTTCAGAATAGGTTATAAAGCAATACTAATGATTTTTATGTTATTTACAAATATGCTATTTGTTTTTAACATTCCCTTTTTTTTGAAGATATCTGATAGCTACATAACGGATTCTCATAATTATAAACTACTTGAACCGTTGGATTCTATATATAGAATTGCTTTAAATGATGTGGGAGCTTTTTCACTTTCGCATGAATCAGAACTATTTGAACCAATAGAACGCTTAT
This sequence comes from uncultured Lachnospiraceae bacterium, assembly GCA_902784025.1. Classification (GTDB taxonomy): domain Bacteria; phylum Bacillota; class Clostridia; order Lachnospirales; family Lachnospiraceae; genus UBA4285. The sequence goes on along the minus strand of CACZTF010000078.1, from coordinate 1,433 downwards.
ATAAATACCTTTCAGATAAAAATAACGCCTTTTTTATGAATGCCGAAAATATTAAATCGATAGAGTATTTTGACGCAGACATTCCGTTAAATGGACTTATAACAGATGGTTTTCAAACTTATATTCAGGTCAGCCCGAATTATTTTAATTTAAATCCTATATATACTACGAATGGTGCAAAAGTTACAGATAAAATCGAAATATCCGACAACACACTTAATGTTATAGTACCGGAGAAATTTTTTGTTCTTTCTGATAAACTTGAAAAAGAATTACTGGAGGATTTCGACTTTAGAAAAAATCAAATATACAATAATGTTTTCCGTACCGTGGATACTGAACATAAGTACCAAATAACGACCGAACCGCTTAAGATCAATTTTATTTATGTTAAGAATGATCAATCTTATTACACTTATTCTCCGATGATAAGTAAAGAAAACGAAAATAGCATCATAGATCCGGTAGTCGTCGTTGATACAAACAATACTCATCCAAGCAATATACTGAATGCAATGACCACATGCTTTTATTTTGAATACAATAATGAATTACCTGTAAATGACTATTTACGTAGTTTAACCGGTATCGATAACTTTGTTTACGCTATCTCAATAAGCAGGGAAGAGAAAAAAAATGTTGATAATCTCAGAAATAATCTGTTATATTGTTTACTAACTCTTATTGCTTTAGGGTATGCTTATAGTGTATTACTTATCATACTTAATAATAACCTGTTCTTAAACAGTTGTAAAAAAACCAGTATAAAGACTTATATTACAAGAATAACTGTACTAATGATGCCGTCTATTCTGTCGATTATCATTTGTAAGGCTGTGTTAGTCGGAGTATTAAGAAGGTTTAACATGTCTTTATCTGCAAAGAATATTGCTTTTATAGCTGTTGCATTCTTACTTCAGGTTATATTGCTTGAAAAACCGGGGAAAAGACGGTTTTGTCCCCCCGGTTTTTCAGAGTAATTTTACAGATCGTAATACATTGCAAATTCCATCGGATGAGGCAGCTTCGATATAGCGGAAGCTGCTTTTTTATTGCGGGCGATTATCTGATCGATAAGCCTTTTCGGGAATACTCCGCCGGCAGTCAGATAATCATGATCCTTCTCAAGCTCTGCTATAGCTTCATCCAAAGATGAAGGAAGTCCTGTAAGCTTTGCTTTTTCTTCATCTGAAAGTTTGTAGAGATTAAAGTCGTAAGGACCCCAGCCTTTTTCATGAGGATCTATCTTGTTCTTTATTCCGTCAAGACCTGCCATCAGTATTGCAGCATATGCGTAATAAGGATTGCAGGTAGCATCGGGATTACGCAGCTCAAAGCGCTTGGTCTCGGGTGTCTTTGCATAAGCGGGGATACGTATCACGGCGCTTCTGTTACTCATTGCATAACCGAGCGTAACGGGAGCTTCAAAGCCC
>CACZTF010000077.1 GCA_902784025.1 uncultured Lachnospiraceae bacterium | reverse complement strand
TTGACAGGAGCTTCCGGGCTTTCAGTTTCTGTCCCATTTTCAATAGCGGTACTGTTTTGTTCCGGACTTTCCGAAACTGTATTTCCCCCATTAACCTCTGTTATGGGAACACTTTGTAACGTGCCTGCAGAAGTATCTGAATAAGATCCCTGATTTTCATTTATCTGATCAGTGATTTCTGTATTTCCGGGATCCACCGTATTTTCATTTGACGATTCAACTGCTGCACCTTCCCGGGCATAGACATTTTGTGCGGCTATCCCTGAAAACAGACTCCCGGCTCCCATGAGACCGGTTATACCCCATGCCGCTATCTTCACCTGTACGTTCTTTAACATAAAACTTTCCTCCTTTTCATCATAAGAGTTCTATAAAACGGGAGCACCTTTTTATACCGGCAGTCCCTTTTTAAGATCACTTTCTCAGTTTACTTACATACTTTACTAAACGTTACAAGCACAGAATAACACAATGACATTTTTTAGACAATTACCAGATTTCATTTTGGGTGACATAAAAATAAGACAGAGAACCGTTCTCTGTCTTACCCCTTAGAAACCCATTTCCGTGTCTACAGTCGAAAGTGTCACTACTGTATTCTTGTTTACATTATCTGCTCTGTCAGCATCAACATATGTGTAAAATGTTATTCTGTCGCTTGCTTTTCCGTTTCCGTTACCGTCGAAAACGATCGAAGGGTGATATGAAGCCATTCCGCGGCTGTATCCCCTTTTCCCATATGCGCTTTCTCCGCCGGGAACTGTCATAAGATTGATCAGTTTATCATAACTGAGGGTTCCTTCTATACCGTCAAAAAGATCACCTATTTTGCCGTATACTGCCATTACTTTTGAATCATCCGGAAGCAAATACTGCTCATTTTTATAAGTCCCCCTGAATGATACAGTTACATTTAAACCGGGCAACGGATCCGGATTTGTATCATTCCATACTACGCTAAGATAACTGTACTTCATGGTTCTTCCGAATCTTGCTTTATACTCGCCGTAGGTCATATTCCTTAATTGCTGAATACCGCTTTTCAGTTTAATATAAACTTCTTTCAGCCAGCCGTTTTTATCCGCCTTATATCTCTTTCCGTTAACGGTCACATTCTGATTGACCCTAAGCCACCCGTTGTTTCCGAAATAAGACTGGTGTTTTGCGGTATTTCCATCCGGATTTGACGTTCCTTTCCCCATATTCTGGAGACCGGTCCTCATCCATCCGTTATCTCCGAAAAAGCTCCAGTGTTTGGCCACATTTCCGTCAGGTTCTGAGGTTCCTTTTCCGAACTGTACCCAGCCGGTTCTCATCCAGCCGTTGTTTCCGAAATAACTCCAGTGTTTTGCCACATTTCCGTCAGGTTCTGAGGTTCCTTTTCCAAACTGTACCCAGCCGGTTCTCATCCAGCCGTTGTTTCCGAAATAACTCCAATGCTTCTTTACGCCTCCGTCAGGGTTAGATGTGCCTTTTCCGAACTGTACCCAGCCTGTTCTCATCCAGCCGTTGCTTCCAAAGTAGCACCAGTGGGCAGTTTTCTCACCTTCGGCCTTGCCCATTTTTTTCCATCCGGTATACACGATCCCGTTTTTGCCGAAGTATGACCAGTGGGTCTTCTTTTCACCTTCAGCCTTACCCATCTTATGCCATCCGGTGTAGGCTTTGCCGTTTTTATAATACTTGTATCCGCCTTTTACTTTCACCCAGCCGTTTTTGACTGCCCCGATTGCTTCTGCTGCATGAGTATTACCGGTTTCCTTTGCTGCTCCTACTCCTCCCGTTGTTTTGACTTCTGTCTCCCGAGTTTTATCAGCAGTATCTTCTGTCTTTATTTCTTTAACTTCCTGCTGCTCCTGGGGTTCCTCCGCCGGTGATGATTCCCCTTCCGCATCAGTACCAACCGGAACTTCGCCGGGAGAAACATCAGGTACACTACTGTATTCCGACGCAGTATCTGTTACATTAACATCTGCAGTCTCTTCCGCATACACATTTTGTGCTGCTAAGCCTGAAAACAGGCTGCCTGCACCCATGAGGCCGGTGAGGCCGAAAACCAGCATTTGTTTTTTGATCTTCTTTAACATAATCTTTCACTCCTGTTTATCCTGTTTTTCAGATACATACATTTGATCTTAAATTGCTGTTCTGTTTATACAAAACATCCTGTTTTTAAATATATATTATTGGTTTTTTTTGTCAATATAATAAACAAAACAAATTAAAAATTGATCATTTCTTTTTTTTAATCGCATTTTAAAAAGGGCTTGTGAAACCGATCATTTTCACAGCCCTTGTTCCTGCATTTTCCTTTATCCTATCTCAACCTCACATAAGTATCATCCCCTGAAACAGGTCCAAAAGATATAGCCGGCTGAAATCTGCAGTATAAAGGTTTATCCGATGTCGCAACCTCAGCAGGCACATCTATGGCACATTTGCACTCCGCAGACGATAAGGGCTTAACGCTGATATTATCTGCTAATGTATCAAAACCTTCTTCATTGGTTGTCATATAACAGGATTTAAATTCATATCCGTCGTCATATACTAATACTGCGTTCATGGACGCGTTCATCATATCATAAAAATTTTGAGAGGTTTTGCCCTTATTTTCAACCTTTAGATCTAACACGATAAATTTATTATTATCATCAGACGGCTTTATAGGTTGAGACGATGATGATGTAATTACACTGTATGCAGGCAATTCATCCAAAACAATCATATCAGTGACGGTAATATCCCATTTCGTCGCCTCATCCGAATCGCTTGAAATGTAAGAAACTGCATCGCCAATATTCTTTGCATTATAGGCATTTGTCTCTTCAGTAACGGTTTCACTCTCCGATACGCTTTCTGACACGCTTTCCGTACCATCTGTTAAATGATCATTCCCTGATTGCTCTGTTACGCCGCATCCCGTAAAAAACACAGCTGCAGCTAAGACCGCACCGGCTGCTGATACTCTCTGTATTCTTATCTTTCTCTTCGTTCTCATATAAATGCACCTCTTTTTTATCACCTGTTGCATGATCGTTGATGATGATCCACTAAGGTACATTATATATTTTCTCTTCTGAGAATTGGTGTGCAGGCGGCACACATTTAAGGGGCAATTGTTATGTTCCGGCTATGGTGCGGAGCACCTGACCTAATACGGACCACGCCGCAACTATAATACCTCCCCAGAGGATATAACCCATTACCTTTTTGATACGGTTTCTGCTCCGTATAAGGGGCAAATGGCAATACACTCTTGTCCATCCGGTAAACAGGTCAACAAGTGCAAGTCCTGCAGCGATACATGATACCCTTTCGCATATTCCTGCCCAGGACGCCGTATTTTCCGGGAGATTATAGGTAAGTGATAAAAATAATATCAGTCCGAATATCAGACAAGATATAACGGCCTTCCATGCACACCCGCTTCTGAATCCCGGAACCTTAACTATATTGCGGGTAAAACCGCATATGCCATCCATAAGCATATCTGTATTTTGATATCTTCTGTCCGGATCCATCCTGGTGGCTTTATCCGCCACTCTTAATAAATGTCCGGAATCCGGGCACAATTCCTTTATCAGCATCCCTATCCCGTAGATGTCCGTTCTTTCATCCGATGCGCTAAAGCCATACTGTTCCGGTGCCGCGCTGCCCGCAGTTCCCAGCAGACGGGTATCCCTTGTTTTACCGATTTCCTTAAGCTTTGCCGCATCGTAATCGATTATCACCACATTTTTATGATCATCTATCATGATATTGCTGCTTTTTATGTCTCTGTGGATAACAGGCGGATCTGCCGAATGCAATACTTTTACACCTTCACATATCTGAACAAGGATTTCTTTTAAAGACCTGTTATCTAAATCCGGATTCTTTTTGATATATTCTTCAAGTGTAATTCCCGGAATGCATTCCTCGTAAACCCAGAGTATCCCGTCTTCCTCTGTAAATGTATCTATCCTCGCCAGATGCCGGCTGGGATTATCATGAATATATTCGTACACTCTTACATCGTAAATTTTTAATTTTTTTACAACAAAAACTTTACCATCTCTGTTCTCAGTAATAGGTTCTTCAAGTCTTTTTTCATTGTATTTACTATGATATACTTCGTCCTGTGTGGAATAATTCATTTTTTTCCTGTATAGATCAATATTTACTATTCCTGTAAAACATCATAAGGAGCAAAAACATGAAAACAACAGATGACCTGCTTAAAGTCCTGAACAGCCTGGATAACGCTGATGAGCTTTCCGGATTTTTATCCGATCCTGCTGCAAATGCGCTGTTCTCAACATTTGCCGACTACTACCTTTCACTGGAAAAAGTCAAAAATACAGACAATGCGGAGCTTATCTCAAAAAGCAACATCGAACGGACTTACTGGTATCAGCTTATCAACAAAACACGCATTCCCAGAAGGGATAAGATACTTGCAATGTGTATTGCCGCAGGATTATCAGCGGGCGAAACACAACGCGGACTGGAGATCGCCGGTACAGGTATACTTTACGCCCGGAACCGCCGGGACGCAATAATCATATATGCTCTTAACAACGGTCTGGGTTTAGACGGAACACAGCAGCTCCTTATGCAGTTTGATGAAAAAGTCATAGGTTAGAAATTATTTTCTTTTACTACAGACGACAGGCGGGTCGTCTTTTTTTGTTCGGATGATACCACTACGTTATTTTACCTATCGATGGAAGACCATAAAGAACTTAACTTGACGATCGAGCAGGTTAAAAATCCCCTGCTCGAACAGGCAATACCGCTTTATCTCGAGCACTCTGCAATCTTGATGATCATCGTCCGCAAACATCAAAAGTACGATTTAATCCTGTATAGTGTGGACCAGTCATTGATTCTCCTGCAGGAACTCAGCAAAAAACGGCAGCATAAAACTTACTTTACCTCTTTCGGGTACAAGTATGATACCCTTATCCAGCAATCTTTTTCTGTAAGGGTTCCATTCATTTTGCCTGAGGTTAAGAATATTCTTTATCTCATCCACATTTCCCGAAACCGATTCTGCGATACCCAGCGCAACTATCCTGTCTTTTTCCGACATTTCCGAAAAAATCTTGTCATAAACATAATCCTCCAGATAACGCCTGTACTCTGTCAGTATTGAGTAATAATCCCCGTTTGCGCGCCAGGTCAGGAATCCCAGCAGCTGAAAAGCGTAAGGATACCCCTTGGTCAGCTCTGCCATTTCATTTGCTCTTTCCTGATCAAGGAAAAATGTTTTTTTATAATTATCAGCTATCGCCCTAAGGCTTAATGGAGGAAGTTCAACACGCGGTGCCCTGTACAAAAAGGTAAGTGACTTCTCATCCTGGAGCGACCGTATATTTTCGTATAAACCGGTCATTATCAGATAAACAGGCAGTTCCTCCCGCAGAAGGATCTGAAAAACGGATGCGAATTTCTTTATCGATCCGTTGTTTGACACCTCATCCAATGTCACAAGCACCGTTTTACCTTTCTTTTTTATGAGCTTCAGCATCTTACTGACCGCCACCTTTGCATCTGTTACCGGAGATGCATTTTTCACATCGATAGTTATCCCCGGCAGCGACACGCTCAGGCCTTCTAATTTAAAAAACTGCTTTAGTTCTTTTTTTTCACCCAGCTCAGCCGCGAGGCTCTCAACTAGATCGTATTCCGCTGTAAGATTTACGATGATCCAGTCTTTATCCTTTTGCAGTTCCTTTGCGATACCAGTCATGGTCACGGTTTTTCCTGAACCCCGTACGCCGGTCAGGATATACACCTGGTTAGACGGCGGATCATTTGTAAATGCGTCAATTATGTTTTGCATTTCGTAGAATCTTGAAACCATCTGGGGCGGCTGCTTGCCGAATGATAATGTATACGGATTTGTATTTTCTGACATAGTTTTACCTTTTAAATATAGTTTTACCATTCTTTACCTTTTGGGATTTATTTTACCTTTCTTTACCTTTGCTGTCAATTGCCAGCCGCGTTTTGTCTGCCTTCGTCATTAACAGACGATCCCATCATGATGTTGTGATCCCCGCCATTATCCCGAGTGCTTTGAACTCCCGATGATCGGCGTTCACAAAGAGCCATGATCTGTAAACAATCTAATATCAGGACTTTTTGCCCATTACCTTAACAAAAACCGCACTGAGTTTTTTTAACAGTGCGGTTTACATTTTTTAAAAAAAATGTTGACAAACATCAAAAAATATGATTTAATCCTGCTTTGTGTGATTTTCACGCAACCTTTTATAATCAACTGCGAAGCACAAAATATTTTTCTCCGTTGTGCTTTTTTTAGTGCTGAGACCCG
>CACZTF010000076.1 GCA_902784025.1 uncultured Lachnospiraceae bacterium | reverse complement strand
TCTCTTAGAAACGTCCATAATTATTCTAACCTTATAACAGTTGCTGCCGTTCTTGTGGTAGCTATTTTTGCTGCTTTTCTGGCAAAAAGATTCAATAACAGATACACTTTTGTAAACAGTTATGTAAATGAGATCGCCGGGGGACAGACTGACAAAAGATTTAAAGTAAACGGTTTTACCGAATACAGTGATATTTTGGAAGGATTTAATGAGATATTGGATAATGCTAAAGAGTTGGATGAGTCCCGTGAGGAATTTGTTTCCAATGTTTCGCATGAGCTGAAGACTCCCATGACTTCCATGAAGATCCTTGCAGACTCACTTCTGGCTGATCCCAATACGCCGGTGGAATTGTACAGAGAGTTCATGTCCGATATCACTAAGGAAATAGACAGAGAAAACGAGATCATAGAAGATCTTCTTTCTCTGGTCCGTATGGATAAAGCTGTTACAGCACTGAATATTTCCAATGTGAACGTAAACGAACTGGTAGAAAATGTGATGAAAAAACTCACGCCTTTGGCAAATCGTAAGATGATAGAGCTGGTATTTGAGCAGATACGTCCTGTCGAAGCGCAGATAGATGAAGTAAAGATAAACCAGGTGGTGACCAATCTGGTGGAAAACGCTATCAAATATAATAAAGAAGGGGGTTATGTTCACGTTTCCATAAATGCCGATTATGAGTCTTTTTATCTGAAAGTTGAAGATAACGGTATAGGGATACCGGAGGAAAGCCAGAAAAACGTATTCCAGAGATTTTACAGGGTTGATAAAGCCCGCTCAAGGGAAACCGGCGGTACAGGACTGGGATTGTCTATCGTTAAATCCATAGTATTGATGCATGGCGGGCAGATAAAACTCTATTCCGAGCCGGAAAGCGAACAGGGAGAAAATGGTATGACAGTATTTACGGTAAAGATACCTTTGAAAAATAAACAGGGGAAATGATGGTTATGGGATTGTCCGGACATGTTAAAAAGATAGTGGGACTTGCATCGGCTGCAGTAATGGCAGTCTGTCTTTTGACGGGATGCGCCGGTGGAAATACTGCAGGCAGTTACAGGGTTTATTATACATATGGTTCCGGTTCCGGTCTGACATTTGATAACATCCGGCCTGCGGCTACCGGTGGCGAAGCACTTGTTTATGAGTTGTTAGAGACAATGAGTAAGCCAACGAAAAATGACAGATTTATCGTTATAAAGCCAACGGATGTGGAGATAACGGGAGTCAGGATAGATGGTGGTGATACAGCTGTCATATCGTATAATGAGAAATATCTGGAAATGGACAGGATCACTGAGATTTTTTACAGGACTGCTGTAGTAAAGACGATAACCCAGATCAAAGATATTGAAAAAGTCGATTTTTTAATAGACGGTAATGTGATAGAACTTGCAGACGGCACAACATTGTCAGGAATGGAGGGTTCCCAGTATATCGATGATAATGATGTGGCGGTTTACGGAACTGATTGGACGACAATAGATCTTTATTTTACAGATGAAGCGGGTGAAAAGCTTGTAAAGACAAAAACTAATGTTGCACATAATTCTGATGTTTCTCTTGAAAGTATTGTTGTTTCCAAACTTGTTGCGGGTCCTGTGGAGACCGGTTTGTATCCTGTTATCCCGGATAATTGTGAAATTCTGGGGGTCACTGTCAGCAACAATACCTGTTATGTGAATTTTAACGAAACCTTTGTAAACGGACTGGTGAATGCAAGTGGTGACTTACCGGTTTATTCTGTTGTTAATTCACTTTGTGAACTGAATGGTATTGATAAGGTTAGGATCATGATCAACGGCAGTTCTGATGTAATGTTTCATGAAGTGACGTCTCTTGACCAGGATTTTGAATATGATGCATCATATGTAAAAGGAGATATTTTATAAGTTAACACAATAAAAGGAGGGGGGAATTGAGACGACCATTGGTGTGGATGGCTGTCCCTGTATGCATTTATTGTATTTTGGAGACGGCCATACATGTTAATTTTATTTTTCTTTTGATCATCACCTTGATCGCTTTTTCATTTATTTTTTACAAAACTAAGACCGAATATAAAAGCTTTTTTATTTTTTTATGCGCATTTTGTCTGATATCCGTATTTATAGTCAGCGCGAATTCTGCTGATAATACAATAGTAGAAAATGCGGATACGGAAGGTATACCGGTACAGGTAACGGGACGTGTTAAAAAGATAAACCGTTATGATGATAATATGTATTTACAGCTTACTGATGTAAAAATGAAAACCGATGACCGGTTGGGAAAACTAAAAGGAGTGTTATTAAAAGGTCCGTATAAGGATGCAGGTTTAGGAGATGTCATTATGGCTGAAGGCACTTTGTTACCTTTTGAAAGTGCCAGGAATGAAGGAAATTTTAATGAAAAAAGCTATTACGAATCTATAGGTTTAGAGGCTGTCGTAAAAACCGGAAATGATATTACAGTAAAGAAGACCGGGAATCTGTTTTACAGATGTTCGGATCTTTTGAGAAGACATTTTAAAGCTTCATTTGAAAAAGCATCACCGAAGTACAAGGGAGAATTATCATCCGTTATCATCGGTGATAAAAGTGATCTGGACGGCGACGTTAAGGATCTGTATACGGAAAACGGTATAGCGCACATTCTTGCTATCAGCGGTCTTCATATTTCGTTTGCAGGAATGGGATTATACAAAATCCTGAGAAAAGCAGGACTGGAACTGATAAGTTCGGTACTTGTTTCAGGGCCGGCTATTCTTATCTATGTTCTGATGACGGGAGGCAGTATATCTGCCTGGCGGGCATGTGTCATGTTTATCTTTGCCGTTACAGCTGATGTTTTGGGCAGAAGCTATGATCCTGTTTCGGCTTTGAGTACCCAGGCTGTGTTTACTTTACTGGCTAATCCAAAAGCCATAACAGGTGCTTCTTTTGTGATGTCATATACGGCTGTTCTTTCCATGATAATCTGTAATGAAGCCTTCGGGAATATTTTGATCAGATTAAGAGGCAATCTGGTTTTTATCAGGATCGTTCTTTCGGGTATATTAAGTTCGGTATATTTATTTTTGTTCATGATCCCTGTAAATCTGTGTTATTACGGATACATACCGGTATATAGTGTTTTCTTAAATCTTTTGGTCATTCCTCTTTCAGCGATATTGATGCCTCTTGGGATCATGACGGGACTGCTGGGAAATACTATTCCGAATGCCGGAAGATTTTTTGCCGGAGGTGCAGAAATGATATTTGATACATATTCATTTTTGTGCAAATGTATGCAAAATATACCTTTTAACAAAGTTATGCCCGGAAGACCGGGTATCATGATCGTTATTCTTTTTTACATTTCTTTTTTATCATCTTTCATTATCTGGAAAAGACTGGTAGAAAAGGGGATCAGGAATAAATTACGGGAACCGGGATGTGATATTAAAGATATATTTTCATTTTTAAAAACCGGATATTTATCTCTTGCTATGTGTTTCATTCCTGTATTTGCAGTATTGCTTGTCATGTTTAAAAGAAATAATACGGGGTTTTTTATATCAATGATAGACGTAGGACAGGGGGATTGTATACTGGTACATACAGATGAAGGAAGAAATCTGTTATTTGACGGCGGGAGCAGCAATGTAAAAAATGTATATAAGAAAAGGATAAAACCGTTTTTGTTATCAAAGGGGATAGATAAGATCGATATGATCCTGGTAAGCCATACTGACGCTGATCATGTAAATGGGATAACTGAGCTTTTAAGTGAGTGCGACGGAAAAGGTGAAAACAAAGGTAATATAAAAGTTACAGATCTGGTAATGCCGGCTATTGAAGAAACCCTTAAAGATAAACTTTACAGGGAACTGACGGAAAAAGCCGGTGAGCGAGGAGTGGCAGTTTCATTTGCAGAAAAAGGGACGAATATTGAAGGAAGATCATTTTCGCTGATCTGCCTTAGTCCTGATACGGATCATTCCTTCAATGCTGATAAAAATGAAATGAGTGCAGTATACAGACTTGAAACAAAAGAAATATCCCTGCTTTTAACAGGTGATATGACTGAAGAGATTGAACGTAAACTTCTTTCGGATAATGTGTATGTGAAAGCAGATTTCCTTAAAACTGCACATCACGGATCAAACAATTCTTCATGTGAAGCCTTTTTAAAAGCAGTGTCGCCTGAAGCCGGACTGGTGTCCTGTGGCGTAAACAATTATGGTCATCCCGGAACTGAAACCATGAAAAGATTTGAAGAGCAGGGGATAACAACATATGTTACAAAAGAATGCGGACAGATCTTTATTGAGAAAAAAGGAAAAAACATCAGGGTAAGAACATTGCTGGGTGATGGCTGAAGTGAATGGCAGGCAAAGTACATGTGCAGAGAACGATCATTACCGGGTAATCTGAAAACACCAGGTTGTAATGCATATCATTATAAAACCCTACATTAAATAATAATTAAATGATATAATCAAATATATTATTACAGGCAAAAAATGAACCCTATATGAAGAGGTGAGAGAATATGGGCGGGCTCGGCGGATTATTAATACTTATTCTTATCTTTCTTTCAGTGTTTATTTTCGTTTCATTTGTATCGGGACACAGAGCGCTGACGATCGTCTTATTATTTTTCGGAGTCGTTTGTCTGGTATTTCTGATAGCGACCATTATGAAGATTGCTGAACAAAGAGGGCTTTGATCATATGACGCTGTCCGGTGATCAAATGATCTTCTTTCAGATAATGTAAGGATACCGGCTTCTTTTAAATATGAAAAATTGACAATGAAAATTGGAAGTAATAAAATCGAGATAAATAAAGATATAACTTATTCTTTATGAATGTTACAAAACGTTTGCATGTATTAAAAGATATGAACTCAAAGGATTCATAACAATTATCACAGAAAAATATTAAAGGAGGAGAGAACAAAATGAAGAAGAAAATGATAACAGGGCTTGCCTGTCTGGCTGCCGGTATAGTGCTCACGGGATGCGGTACGGGCAATACCCAACCCGATACAACCACTTCAAAAGAAACCACAACGACTACAGAGACGACTACTACAAAAGAAACCACCACAACTACTGAAACAACCACGACCACAGAAGCGACAACCACAACAACGCAGGAGACTACAACTGCAGCACCTGACCCTGAGGATGAAGTGTTAAATAATGTTAGTGGTGTGTGGATGTATTTACGTATTCCACAGAGCGGTATACGTAATATTAAGATATTTGACGGTGATTCCGTAGATGAATATGAAGTCCAATATAATGAGGATACCGGAGTTATTGATTATGCCGGTGCCTCTAAGCTGAGTAGCGCTAAAATAACGGATATAAAGGAACTGACTCCGGATGAATCATCAAAGGCCGGATATAAGATTTATATTGATGACGGATTTGTTTATTGGCTTTATGATGATGAACCGGGATTACTCGAATGTTATGATTCAAACGGACAGGGTTTTGCATCCGGTGCCATGTCGAAGACAAATGATTCCGTAAAACATGCAAGAGAAAATATGTAATGCTAAGTTATGTCTAAAAACTACTGCATTATTAATAATTGTATATATTATGGACGGGAAAACTTGTGATCAATGAAAAAAAGATAAATTTGTTAATTTTTTGTTATTTACAAATAGACATTATATTAGTATAATATAGGAAAAATATATTGTAGATTAAATATCATATTTTCTCCTGATCTTATAAAATGCATCGGGAGATGGTCACATCGTTTTATTGCCATTATCGTTTATGATCGCTGGGAGTAGTGGAGGAAAGTTGGAATGAAGAAAAGATTGATTAAAGTGCTGGCTTCAGTACTGATTGTTTCATTGCTTATTATGATTCCTTTTTTAGCTTCGCCGCAGAAGGCAGAAGCTGCGACAGTTGATACGGATTCATCTCAGATAAGTTTCTCGGTTTTATATAACAGAAACACGGCAAAGATACAGTTTAATAAACTTAATGCTTACAGGAAAGAGAAAGGTAAAAAAGCACTCAAGTGGGATAATAACCTGGAAAAGCATGCACAGGACAGGGCTGCTGAGATATGTTTTGTCTTTACCCATAACAGACCCAATGCTTTAGCCCAATGGGGGAGTCTCGGCAACATTTACAAGGGAGAAAATATTGCGAAAGGCTATACAGGTAATGATACTGTGTTAGCAGATAATATCCTTAACGGATTTAAGAAGAGCAGCGCACATAACCAGAATATGCTCAGGACTGAGTTTACGGCTGTAGGAATAGCCGTATATAAGTTTGCCGGAAAGAATTATACGGTACAGATATTCGGAAGTCCCAAGACAGTAGTTAATGACACTTCAAAACAAAATGTCACGAAAACGGTTAAGATAGAATACAATCCCAAAAGGTTGACCAGTCAGATGACAAGTAACCGCAATGCTGATCTGTCATCTAACAAAACATTTACGATCACGGATGCGAATCTGAAGAATGCAAAACCCTTGACATTGGTAGTCGGTAAGTCGCATAAGTATAATACGAATATGAAGAGAACCCTTAAGTGGAAAGACGGTAGCACAACGATCAATGCAAAGGTAAGATTGAGATCCTCCAATACGAAGATAGTAACGGTAAGTGGTGATACTGTAACCGGAAAAGCAAAGGGTACGGCAAAACTGACATATTATGTTGATCCTATATTCGGTACACAGAAAACCATAACAGTCACAGTTAAATGATTTAATTTTTATAATAAAGGGTTAAAAAAAACGGCATTAAAATGTGCCGTTTTTTTATCTTATCCTGTCAAAGCCCGGGATCAGAGTCTGATGCCATGCAATCCTTACAGATTCCGTAAAAAACAGTTTTGAAAGAGTTGAGATAAAAGCTGTGATCTTCTTCAAGATGTTTTTTAATATCTTCAAGCTGTTTGCTGTGAAGATGAATAAGCCGGCCGCATTTGTCACATTTGCAGTGAAAGCATGTATGATCATCACCATGCGCATTGGCTGAAATGTATTCAAAGCAGGCAGGGGAATTAGAATCTATAATATATTTATTGACACAACCTTCTTCCGTCATACGTTCAAGGTGTCTGTATATGGTGGTCATGCCGATAGGGATCCCCATTTTTTTAAAGTGTTCACAAATGTCATTAACCGTAACGTGTTCTCCGTTAACGGATTTCAGATAGTCTGTAAGTTCTTTTTTTTGTTTGGTATTATAAGAGTTTTTGCAGCTCATTTCTTTCCTTCGTGTATATCTGAAAGTCTGATAGAATAATGGTAAAAAATACAATTGATCTATTGTTTCGTATTATTTTAATCAGAGGATCTGTAATTGTCAACAGAAATTGAAAATGTTTTTCATTTGCTTGACACAAAGGAATTTGTATATTAAAATTGAAAACAATTTTCAATTATATAAAATGATCATATGTACAGGGAGAAAACGAACATGAGAAAGACCACAATGATAGCATTACCTTTGCTTGCAGGCGCATTGTTATTTACAGGGTGTTCATCGTCAGGAAATACTGCTGAAAATATTGCAGACAGTGTGCCTTCTGAAACAGCGGCAAAAAGCGGTGATGATAAACTAAAAATAGTGACAACTATTTTTCCGGAATATGACTGGGTGAAAAATATATTAGGTGAAAAAGCAGAAGATGCCCAGATAACTCTTTTATGTAATAGCGGTACAGATATGCACAGTTATCAGCCTACTGTTGAAGATATAGTAAAAATATCCGAATGTGATGTTTTTATATATACAGGCGGTG
>CACZTF010000075.1 GCA_902784025.1 uncultured Lachnospiraceae bacterium | reverse complement strand
TCACGCTTGCCAAGCATAGCTGCAAGCACGAGACCGGAAATACCTGTGGTAACCTCGATAGGGAAACCACCGGCGAAGTCGATAACGCCCATTTTCATCATGAAACCGTTACCCCAAACCATGTGAGCAAGAGGGTAGTACACAAGTACTGACCAGATTGCTGAGAACAGGAACATAGCCCTGTACTTCATACGACCAACGCCTGCGCCGGTAACAACGGCAGGAGTGATCATAGCGAACATCATCTGGAAAGCCACGAAGCTGTAGATGGAGATAGAGCCCGGACCGTTGTAAAGATCATGGGGGCTGAGTCCTATAAGAAATGCATGCTGCAGATCACCGATGATAGGACCATCGCCCGAGAATGTAACTGAATAGCCAAAGCATATCCACATTACAACGGCCATGCCCATCAGACCGACACTTGCCATCATGGTGTCGACGACGTTCTTTTTCCTGGCAAGACCACCATAGAAGAAGGCCAAGCCGGGGGTCATAATGAAGACTAATGCTGCACAGATCAGCAAAAATCCATTACTGCCAAAATCCATTCTCTTTTCCTCCTTGTAAGATTTTGATAGATTAGCTTCCGGCAATCAAACTGATAATAAAAAAATTAAGAGCCCGGTTACCAAAATTTAATAAATTTTAACAGATTTTTTTTTTAAAGTCAATAAGTTGTTTATTGATCAAGGTTTATTAAAAGCGGAAAAAATGGGGGTTTCTGAGAGTTTCAACGTGTACAGTCTGTCTGTATGTGATCATGAAAAAAGAAAAGATGTTATTTTTATAAAAAAATTATAAACAAAAAAGCGGGTCCAATGTGATATCCTTGTCCCGCTCTGTCATATTATACTTTTTTTCAGTTTCCGGTGCATTCCCCGCACAGACCGTAAAAGAATGTAACATGACCGGTTATGACACTGCCGTCCTCCAGTTTTTTCTGGGGTGCAGATATTACCTCAGATTCATAAACCGGATCATCCAGATCAATGTCATGGATCCTTCCGCATTTTGTACACTGGAAATGATAGTGGGGTGTGATCCTTCCGTCAAAATGAACGGATCCGTCTTCGCAGGGAACAGTAATCGCCTCACCCTGGTCCACAAGAAAAGAAAGGTTACGATATACCGTACCCAGACTTATTTTAGGAAAATCCTTTATTACGTTGTTATAGACCACCTCGGCTGTGGGGTGGTCGTGTCTGGAATACAAAAAAGTTTTAATGGCTTCTCTTTGTTTACTTCTTTTTATCGTTCCCATGATATTCACCCCGGTAAAAAACACAAATAATAATGATATCTATTCCTATTTTGTATAATAACACAAATGACCGATTAATACAAATGAAAATATAGATGTAAATATAGATGTAAATATTTATTAATACCGGTCATGCGGAATCGATCAGATCGACTATCTTCATAATGGAGTTCTGAAGAGAACTTTTTTCCATTTCTTCTATATATTTGTTTCTGTTTTTGTAAAGATCATTTATTTCTTTTAATAATGACTTCGGTGTTATCTTATCTTCGGTTATGACAGCGGAATACCCCTGTTTTTTAAAGGAGTTCGCATTCAGTATCTGATCGCCGCGGCTTGCATCTGCAGGTAAGGGCACCAGGAGATTAGGTTTGCGTAGAGTCAGAAACTCAAAAATAGCATTGGCGCCGGCACGGGAAACCACAATATCCGCCATAGCCAGAAGGTCGCGCATCTGTTCATTTATATAGTCATATTGTACGTATCCGCGTATATTGTCATAACGGGGATCAGTCTTACCGGAGCCGCACAGATGTACCACATTGTAGGTATTGACCAGCTCAGGAAGAATACGCCATAAAGCTTCATTCAGGTTTTTTGCTCCTGTACTGCCGCCGACCGCCAGGATCACCGGTTTGCCCGGGGTAAGCCCCGTAAATTGAAAGCCTTTGTTCTTATCCCCTTCTATAAGTTCAGCTCTAATGGGTGTTCCTGTCAGTACAGCTTTTGATTCGGGGATATGCTTAAGGGTTTCCGGGAAAGTGCAGCAGATCGTCTTTGCATACCTCATGGCGATCTTGTTTGCAAGTCCCGGAGTCATATCGGACTCATGTATGATAACCGGGATACCCATCCTTCCCGCAGCGACTACTACAGGAACAGTAACGAAGCCTCCTTTTGAAAAGACCACATCCGGTTTGAGTTTTTTGAGGATTTTCTTCGCCTGGGTATAACCTTTGATCACTTTGAAGGGATCGGTAAGATTCTGCAGGCTCATGTAGCGGCGGAGCTTACCGGAAGAGATCCCGTAATATTTAACATGTTGTTCTTTTATAAGGTCTTTTTCTATGCCGTTTTCAGAGCCTATATATGCTATAAGGTAATCTTCGAGACGTAGTTCCGGCAGAAGTGCTATATTTGGCATTACGTGACCTGCAGTACCGCCGCCTGTCATGATGAGCCTTCGTTTTCGTGTCTTTTCCATAATTCCTTCTTTCTCTCCGTGATGATCGTTATTATTGAGTATTATTTGTTCTTGTAAAAGTCTTTTTAAATATTGGAACCGGGTGATACCGGTTTCTTGTTTGTGTAGTATATCATTATAAAAGATATGGGTCAAAGTGCAAAATGTTCTTAGTGGTGGTATAATGGAGCAATATGATCAGGGTTCGGATAAATATGTTCAGGTGTATTTTAATGATTCATCCACCGGCGGATCCCTGATAATGACGTATTTGTAAAAGATTTGGATAAATGATATATAAGCGAGGAAGATCATGAGTGATGATAAGAGATGTCTGGTGTGCGGCAAAGGGATCACTGCGTTTAACGGATCAAAGATATCAGAGGGACGTTTTATCTGCTTTGACTGTAATCATTATACGGGGGTAGGTATTTTCCGGAAGCTCAGGAATATGACAGATGATGAGATCATAGAAGCGGTTACTTCACGCCGGGGAACACGTTTCAGACCGGGGACACGTCCCGCAAACTCTATGAAAGATAAAGTTTTTGCAGCAAGTAATCTGCCCGGGACCACGGATAAGAAACAGGAGGGACAGGAAAACAACGGTCTTATAACGGTAAAAGGGCTGATCGGGGAAAGCATGACCGTGGACACGGTGCAGAGGATGGTATTTTTTCAGCCGTCACCGGTCACTAAAGGCGAGAGTTCCCTGCCCGTGGAGTTCAGGTTTGAAGATATTGATTCTTATGAACTGACAGAAGATAAGAGTCCTGTAAGAAAGAAAACCCTTTGCAGAAATATGAAAGTAAGGATAGGTCTCAAGGACGAGGGGGCACGGGATATTTACATACATATCCTTAACAATGATAAGGTATATACAGATAGTGACAAATATGTACGTGCTTCCAAGACTGCAAAAAAAATCCTTTCGCTTTTGGATATGATCTGCAGACCGGAGGAGGAAAAGAAAGAAAAAGAAGCAGAAACGTCAGGACTGTTACCCGGAGGACAGGAGGAAGCAAACGTATCTGCTGCGGGCGGGGATTCCGTGCCTGATATGCTAAGGGAGTATAAGAAGCTTCTTGATGAAGGAGTGATAACAAAAGAGGATTTTGAAAAGAAGAAAGAAAAGCTGTTGGATTTGTAAGAGAAAACATGAGGACAGGCGGGAAAAAGCTTCTCCTTTTTTTATTAACATAAACACCCTGTTTAGTATATCTTTATAGGCACCTGTAAAATATATCCTTAATTTCTAAAGCTATATTAATATTGTAGAACTATGTAAAAAAGAGTATCATAAAACAAAGGTTGTCTTCGGGCTTTACGGGGTTTCGGAGGCGTTTACCCGATGCTTTAAAATGGATCAGATGAAAGGAGAACGCGGCATGGATATGGGAGAGAGCGGTAAAACTGGGTATACACCTGACTGGAGATATGACATGACAGGCGGAGGGGTAAAGAAAAAAATGAAAGAGGTTTTAGGGGAGGGAGAGGTGCCGGTTCCGGAACCGGCAAAGGAGGAAGCTCCGGCAGCGGACTATACTCCGGACTGGCCGTATGATATGACAGGCGGAAAGAGCAAGAGCCATAAGACGGAAGCGGCAGAGTCTGAAGGCGCCGTGGCAGAAGCAGTCTCAGAGGAGCCTGCCCCGGAACCTGTAAAGGAGGAAGCTCCTGTAGCAGACTATACTCCGGACTGGCCGTATGATATGACAGGCGGAAAGAGCAAGAGTCATAAGACGGAAGCGTCAGAGCCTGAAGTTACCGTGGCAGAAGCAGTTTCAGAAGAGCCTGCTACTGAACCGGCAAAGGAAGAAGCTCCGGCAGCAGACTATACTCCGGACTGGCCGTATGATATGACAGGTGGAAAGAGCAAGAGTCATAAGACGGAAACGGAAACCCCCGCGGCAGAGCCTGAAGCGACTGAAACAGAAGTTGCTGCAGAGGCATCTGCTCCGGAACCGGCAGTTAAAAGCGCAGCAAAAGAAGTCACAAAGTCCCCCTATGACGATTACTGGCCCTATGATATGAGCGGGGGGAATTCAAAGAACAGGACCGGTACGCCCTCTGTTTCAAATGATTACTGGCCTTATGATATGACAGACAGTCTTAAGAAAAGCAGGGCTGAAAGATCCGGCACAGCTGCAGAAGATGCAAAAGATCAGGAAAGTTCTGAAGAAAACAGATCAGAAGCAGCAGGGGATTCCGGAAAGAAAAAAGAAGCAAAAGTTTCTGAAAAAAATAGGGACGCAGATATAAAAGCAAAAGAGAAAGCGGCTAAAAAGGAAAAGCACAAAAAAGAGAAAATGGCTAAAAAGGAAAAGCCTAAAAAGAAGAAAGGCATAATGCACAGACTTTTCAGTTACGATAGGGATTGATGCTTACATCAGATAAATTACGGCGGGAAAAGCATAATAATGGGAAACACCTGTTTTTACGGGTGTTTTTTATGTAATGCAGTCAAGGGCATTTTTTTACCTTTATGGACCGGTAATTGAAGTGACAAGAAAGGGATGTGTATGTTACAATTACAAAATATGATATTTATGCAAAAGAACGGAAAAGGAAGAGTGAAACAGTATGACAGAAGCAGAATATAAGGAATTGGCAGAGCTTTTATTTAAGGGTGAGGATCTGAAGACACCTGAAGAATATGAGGAGATATACCCTTACAGAAAGCTTGGGAAGAAGGACGAGGTGACCAGACTTGCACCGTCCCCCACAGGCTTTATACATTTGGGAAATCTTTACAGCGCTCTTGCGGATGAGCGGGCGGCACACACCCGTGAGGGCAGCTTTTTTTTGCGTATTGAAGACACGGATGCAAAACGTAAAGTGGATGGAGCGCTGGAGCTTATAATCGAGTCCCTGGGGTATTTCGGTATAAAGTTCGATGAGGGGGCACATTTGCCTGATGATGACCCGGCAAATGTGTATGCGCCTTATACCCAGAGCGAAAGGAAGGATATCTACCACACATTTGCAAAGAAGTTGGTTGAAGAGGGAAGAGCTTATCCGTGTTTTTGCGGGGAGGAGGAACTTGAGGCCATAAGGGAGAAGCAGGAAGAAAACAAAGTTCTTACGGGATATTATGGTGAATATGCCATATGGAGAGACAAGGGGCTTGATGAGATAAAGGAAAAACTGGATGCGGGAGAGCCTTATGTGCTGAGGCTCAAGTCAATGGGAACTCCGGATAAGGAATTTACCTTTACGGATGAGATCAAGGGGGAGATCAAGCTTCCCGAGAATATTACGGATATCGTTATCTTAAAGAAGGACGGGATACCCACTTATCATTTTGCCCATGCGGTGGATGATCATCTCATGCGTACCACTCTTGTGCTGAGAGGCGGAGAGTGGCTTGCCAGCGTGCCCGTACACAAGGAGCTTTTTGATACTCTTGGTTTTAAGATGCCCATGTATGCTCATACGGCACATTTGATGAAGATAGATCCGGAGACCGGGGGCAAGAGAAAGCTTTCCAAGAGAAGCGACCCGGAGATGAGTCTTTCCTTCTATAAAGAAGAGGGGTACCACCCGCAGTGCATAAAAGTGTATCTTATGACCCTTCTGAATTCCGATTTTGAGGAGTGGCACAGGAATAACCCGGATGCGGATATAAATGAGTTTCCGTTTTCCGTGAAGAAGATGAACAACTCAGGTGCTCTGTTTGATATGGATAAGCTGGAGAATATCTGTAAAAATGAGTTGTCGGTGCTTGATGAAAATGAGATCTTTGGGTTCTTAAAGAACTGGGCAGCGGAGTACGGCACGAAGGAGCAGCAGACATATTTTGAGGATGAGGAAATGATGCTTGCAGCGCTCAGACTTTATATGGGGGTAGGCCAGAAGCGCCGCCGTAAGGACCTGGTAAATGCAAAACAGGCGTTGGAGCTTATGTCCTACCTCTTTGTAGAGGGCAGCCGGGAGCCGGAGGATGAGTTCCGGGTGGATGCGGATCTGAGGAAGGCTATACTTGAAGACTACCTTGACACATTTGCATA
>CACZTF010000074.1 GCA_902784025.1 uncultured Lachnospiraceae bacterium | reverse complement strand
TCAGAAATGCCACGTTTTTTCCCTCTTCCAATACGGATATGATTTGCCCGGCAGCAATGTTGTGGACCTCCTCCAATTTTTCAGACTTCATCGGAAAATCTAATAGCAGCAATTTTTTTGATACAATCTCCGGAACAGCCTGCGCCGCGATATGATAGGCAATTCCCGGATTACCCGACGTCATTTTATCTGACGAATCATTTGCGACAAAACCTGCATTAACCGTTTGCGTAGGACAGGCAATATAATCCGTCGCCTGAATTATTTTTACTGCTTTAATTGTAAGAAGCTCCGGGTCTCCCGGTCCGACGCCGACACAACAAAGTGTTCCGTTCATATGATTTCTACCTCTGATATTTTTTGCAAAAATGAAACTAGGTGACGGGGACGTTGTGTCATTTTTCAAACCAACGAATTATTATCTTTTATGGATTTAATATTTTTTTCTATATCGATTAAGATGAACACCGTTTCGTTCTGCCATTTTAAACAATTCCTCATCCGAAGCATCACGGATTTTATCCGCTTCCATGGCAGCTCCGCCAAACCCTCCCGTGAAGAATGCTCCGGAGCATTCCTCTATCATGTCATGACGCAGGACATCAATATCATATTGAGAATCTTGCTTATCATACATTATCTATTCCTCGCAATTATACAAAAAAATTAGAATTTCATTAAACCCAACAATAATTGCACATTGCACGTTTTCATTTATCCTTAAAACCCAATGCTTTTCGAACTCGATTTGATTTCTTCATGATTTTTTCCTGGTCATCCAAAAAGCGTGCATATTCCATCCCTTTACTGACATTTTCGCCGAGATTTTCATAAAGCGCATCTATATTCTTATTCATTGAAGCATGAATGATTTCGTTTCGATACCTTAACCAATCGCTCATTTTTTCAAACGTCTCAAGTATACCGCCAACATCTAAATCTTCCATAAGTGTTTTTAATTCATATAAATACACATCATCTTTTTCAACCTGTTCTGTATTGATTTCCCAATCTATAAAGGATGAAATCAGTTTCATTTTCCCGGTAATAGTCGATAATTTAATCTGTGATCCATCATCAAACTTTTGTCTGTATATTTCATTTATTTGCGATTTAGTGATTGATGATATTTTATTATCTGTTCGATTCTGACAAACTCCGGCATAGAACAAAATGGATTTTAATCGATCCTCCATCATGGAATAGACAATAAGCATAGCTTCAAAATAAAATTCTTCTTTCATTGCTTTTTTATATCTTGCAAGTTGTCTTGCATATGTCTCCTGACGCTCCTTATTATTGTTCGCCTGTTTTATTTTTTCATCTGACATAATCCTGTCCTCCTCTCTTTCAACAAATACATGTAACAGCTTATTTAAATGTTATATCAAAAAATAAACAATAAAAAAATAGATATTTCCCTCCAAAATAATAGACCAAAATGACATATGGTGACGGGGACATTGTGTCACATAAAAACTCGCAAGCTTTATTGCTTGCGAGTTTTTCTTCTTCAAAAAATAGTCATCATAAAATCATCAGATTTTACTTTTCATTATTTTTGATTTTTTTCAAATTAATAATTTCCTCATTCAATTCTGCTATTATCCGATTCTTTTCTGAAAGCGCAGTATCTTTCTCTAAAATCATTGCATCCTTCTCCGAAATCTCAGCATCTTTTTGGGCAATTATTTCCTGCGCTTTTTCCATTCCCTTATCAATACCGGCCTCATATGCTCCTTGTTTTTGAGCAAGGAATCGTTGATGTGCTTCAATCATTGTTCGTTCTTCAGGAATAATATTTGATTTATACATTCTGTTTGCCACCTCCTCCAGAACGGGATTTCCGTCAACCAGGGCTTTTAAATCTTCCCATGTCGTTGCCCTGAAAATTTTAGCCCAGTGTACCAACTCATTCTCATAATCTTCATCTTTCGCCATATCGATTTGGTCTAAATATAGCACATTCAAATGCAGAAGTGAAGAATATTCATGCTGATTCGAAGCATTTAAAAAAGAGTATTTTGCATAAAATTCCTGCTCTCCCGGATTTTCCATAAACCTGCGTTCCGTGATGGCAATTAAGGTTGTTGGTTTTAACAAAGAATAATCTTCACTTTCGCCCAGGGTATCGAATGCCCTGCATAGATAAAGCAACGAGCGCTGTTTCCAATTTTTATCATAGTAGAGTTGCAATTCCACATCCATTATCTCACTATGGTTTAACTCAATACGGACATCCAAAATAACTTCTTTTCCCATATAATTTCCATAGTCAATCGGATTCATAACAGCCACACTTCGCACTTCATCCGGTTTTAATCCATTGAGGGCACAGACTAAACCCTTCAGTGCCTTCTGCGATTTTTGCATTACCATATGAAAAAGCATGTCATTAGTAAGCCGGATTCCAATGATTCCTGTGGCATTGTGAAAATCATATATTTCATCGTCATTCTCCGTTTCAGCTTTTCTATTTTCAAAGTTTTCTTTTTCAGTTTTCATATTCATGTTATCGTTTTTTATAACACTTTCAGCTTCTTTATTTACAGTCATTGTGCTCATTTTTACTGTTCCATTATCTTTATTTTGATTATCTGACATAATCTAAAATCCTCCTTCGAACTTTATTATCAATATAGGTTGATGAACATTTTGAAAATCAAAACAGACAGGGAAAACAGGTATAATATCAAAATCCCTGTTTTCACATGTATAATCGAAAATTAACTATAATCAGGCAAATAACTTAACCGGAAAAACAATTTATTGAAAACACACAGAATAAATCAATAATCAGAATTCAGAAATCTACGAGAATAAGATCAATAATCAATTTGTTGCAATAAACAAAACTCAAAAACAGATTAAAAAATCAATAAAAAACAATACTTCTTTCAGGAAAAATCGAAATGAAAAATCATTTCCGATACCGGGAATCCGGTTTTAGAATAATATGACAATCTATTTGTCATCCACAAAAGTAAATTGTATATCAACGTGTCTAATAGTGATAACAATTCTGTTCTCTTGTGTATGTGAATCATATCATTGAAGAAAATGAATTACAATACCATTCCCACCATAAAACAGAAAAAATAAAAATTTCGTAAACATTGCACAAAGATATTGTAAAAGCCAATCAAAAAAGTCCGCAAACAGTGATGTTTGCGGTCTTTGCATGTGTCAACAAAAATGACACATGGTGACGGGGACATTGTGTCATTTTCGTCAAACAACACCCATGCCCTTTCCCCTGGGATTTGCATTCAGTTCATCCCCCTTAGGATTTGTATTTAACGCATCCCCATTTGAGTTTACATGTAAATCAACTCCCTTAAGATTTGCACTCAAATCAACACCGTTTTCTTCGCCCCTTTCAAGAGATCATTTAAATACATTTTCGGATAACGTCTCTGATATTCATTAAGAATCACTTTTCCTTTTTCCCTGCAGTATACGCCGGCGTTATCGCACTTTGCAAACTTATTCAGTTCCGTGAATGCCTTCTTCTCTGTTTCATTCGGCATAATGGTTTTCTTATAAACATCACTGTTTATCATCACTGTGTTATGACGACACTGGTCGCTCAAAGCCGGAACATAAAAGCCTTCGTTCTTCCCCTCCGGATGGTCTCGGAAATCCAATGCTCCCAAGGAAAATGCCTGGCATAGAAGTTCTCTCGCGTCTCTGTAACAGCTCTGCATTTTTACTTTATCTGCATTCTTATCTGCTTCTAATGCTTTATTTATTATATTTTTAGCTTTATACTGCATTTCCGAATACTGATAATTGAACGACCGTTGATTATTATAAACAGCATACACCTGACTTTCATCGGTACCCATCGGTGCTTTGCTAAGATTTTCAATCATGAGTCCGCCGTGGTCACTAGTACTTGCATAGTCAGCTCTTACATTCGGATCCTGACACACTTTACTGAATCCAAGAGTTTTCTCAATATTTTCAATCCTTCCCTGTAAATTCGCATTCGTTGGAATCCGGACACTTAATAATTTTGTCTGATTCCGTTGAGTACCCACCATGGATCTGATAACCATCGTCTCTGCAATACAATCTTCCCATTTCTTTTTATCCGAGCTTTCTCTTGCCTGGCGCTGCAATTCTTCGATTCGATCGACAGCCCCTGGCATAAAGCGGTTTAAAATACTGTCATTTTTTAATTCTCCGGCAGGCAATTTCAAAAGATAATCTCTGAACATATCCTCCATGTTTTCATCGTGTCCTCGATCGGAAATCAGTTTCGACATACTGTTATCATTCTTTTCGAGAAACCCCAAAAATGTCGGATTTTCTAAAAGCTCATTTGATACTATCCGGTTGTCAGTATTGATATAATCTGACTTTGACATGTCTTTATCCTCCACGATAAATATGCATTTCTGAATATGATGATATGATATCACGCGGTGTCCACCTGCTGTCCAACACAAAATGACACTAGGGGACGGGGATATAGTGTCATTTCTGCTAGTTTGCAAGCCGCGCCACAAAAATGACACATGGTGACGGGGATATAGTGTCATTTTTTGC
>CACZTF010000073.1 GCA_902784025.1 uncultured Lachnospiraceae bacterium | reverse complement strand
TCGATCAATTCATTTTCTTTGATTACTAAATCTGATTGCATATAATCCTCCTGCAAGCGGACTCAGACCTAAATAAACGACAGAATACGAACTAAATTTTACAATATTTTTGGCTATACGACAATACCTTTGATATAGAGTCTGAAATAGACAAAGATATGGCGGCCACCCCTCGAAAGGGGTGGCAGACACACCGGATCAGGCATCTGGAAGCTTAGTTTTTGCCCTAAGCTCCGAAAGGAATTTGTTGTATTCTGCTCGCAGATTCTTCTTTCTGTTTAGGATGTTTTTTTCCATTTCTTCAGGTTTTTTATTAACCTGTTTAATATACGGCTTAAACATCTTTATGTATTCTTCATCCGTACACGCCTCAACAGCCTGTACCTTTTTTTCCAGAGCTTCCAGTGCTTCGGGATGGATGTCGATCTGTTTATCCTTGAACATTCTGAAAAACACATTATAGATGGGCTCATGGTTGTGTGGACAATAGGTGCTGCTCATGTGCTGGGCCTCGTCCTTTAGGATCTTGTTCATGCCGCCTTCTTTGTCAATGGATACAAAGGATTCATCGCTACGCTGAAGCAGATGTTCTCCCTTTGTGTCAAAATTGCATAAAAGCCAATCCACACAATGGAAGATCAAAAGCTGCTTTTGGATCTTTAAATCTTTTACAACGTCAGGGTTTAAGGCACCCTTTTCTTTACTGCCAAGCTGCCATTCATCAAAATCAATTGTCGGGTTCTTATGAACATCTACGATCTCCTGGATGGAACCGATGTATTTTCCCTTGGAGTCCTTTATTCCGATGGCCGGGATCTCATGCTCAGGATCTACTATGTGCTGGATCTTTGAACCTATCTCTGTAACTATAGCTCCTTCCGGCTTTTGTATGCCGCAGCAGTTTTCAGCTTTCTTATATAGGTACTCTTTGCCTGTCGTCATATCCTTATAACGATAGGTAGGTTTTGTTCCACCCCAAAAAACACGGCCCATATTTATAAGTTTGACCGGATTACCGTTGATTTCTGTTTCGATGATGTGATCTTCTTCACAGTTTTCATCACTTTTTGAAATAATAGCTTTTATGCCTGCCTCTATTTTTTTACGCCTGTATTTGGCGTTTGCTTTCTTCTTTTGTGCCGGCTCCGTCTTCTCAAGCTTTAGATTATACTCTGCCCAGTAAAGATCGATCTGTGCGTCTTCCTTTTTTTTCATTGCTTTTTCACGTATTGGTGAACCTATTGCCATGGTCTTTACATAGTCAGTCCAGGCGTCTACGATTGCCTGTTTTTTATTGATATCTATCACCAGCTTATCTTCTTGTGTTTTTGCCTTTTCCAGGTCTGCTTCTGCCTGAAGCTTTATAAGCTGTAATTTATCTTTGAAGTAATTTGCTTCCAAAGATGCCTGCTTTTTTTCATCCTTACGGGTCTTATCTTCTTTATTTCTGAACTCGGAAAGAAATTTCTGCTTCTCAAGCAGCTTGGTCTCCTGAGCAACAACATTTTTCTCGGCCTTGGAAAGCTCCTTTTGCTGCTGGATCACTTCCTCCTTTGGCTGTAGCATCTCCCAATCTTCCGGGATTTCCTGATTTTCAGAGACTGCCGGCTCTGCCTCTTTTTTGATCTCCTTTCCCACTCCGAAATGCCAGTCCATTTGATTTTCTTTGCGCTCCAAAAAGGAATAATGCCTTTTTTCGTAAACTTCGTTTAAGGCATTTTCCTTAATATTTGAATAAATATCATATTCCTTATCCCACTCCTGAGTCTGTTGCTCCAGGAATCTTTTTTCCTCTTCGGTCTTCTTTTGTTTTAAAAACTTTTCTGTTTCATCTTTTTGAAGTAAAAGATCACTCATAGCATACCTCTCAAAATATAATAGATAATGCGGTCAACTATAATTCTTAGAAACGATTATAACCGGCTAGTATTACATAAACATTACCGGATTAAAAAAATTTATATCACGCTGTCATCGTTGTATCCGGCGAGATAGAAATTATCTCTCTTGTAATCCTTTTTGAAATATTTTTCCGCAAGCTTGTCTACAGATCCCACCGGAGTGGAGAAACGAAGTACATCATGAGGCTCCATGACATCAAAAATATCTGTAACGGAAAGGGTTAAAATATGCATCAGATCCGCTATCTGATCCGGCTGAACTGCCATTATATAACTGATCTCAAAAAAGTTTTGTTCCTTATAGTGGCTTACAATATCAAAAGCCATCGGTGATCCATCCTGGCTGATCACCGCATAGCTTAGATTTTCATCAATATAGGGTAACATCTGTGACAGCTCAATCCCGGAGGATTCGAACAGATCATATATACGTTTTTTGGTTTCTCCGGAGCATTCCGAGATCGTAGCCTTCTTGCCGGAGGTGCTTTTTGAATATTCTGATGGGGAGATAGAGTATACGGCATCCCTGACCCCGTCGTAGTTTATAACATAAACCCCTCCGGGGACCTGCTCAATACTGAATTCACCGGAGCTTGCGAACATGGCATATCTTGGGTCATCTACGCCCCTTGCATAAAAGTTTGACAGTATGACAAAGCCTTCGTCAGATGCATTTTCTGCCAGAAGTTTTATCATGCTGCTGGCTATCCCCTGTCTCTGATATGACAAGGA
>CACZTF010000072.1 GCA_902784025.1 uncultured Lachnospiraceae bacterium | reverse complement strand
TTCATATGTCAGAATATCCCGGAAGATATTTTTCAACACGGGAATATTTTTCAGGATTTACCGGTTCTGCGGGGACATTGATCATTACCGGGGATGAGGTTTATCTTTATACAGACGGCAGATATTTTATACAGGCTGAAAAAGAACTGACAGATACGGGAATCATTTTGATGAAAAGCGGTATGACCGGCGTTCCTGATATAAAAGATCATTTAAAAGAGATAAGTGCAAGATACAAAGAACCTGTATTGATCTTTGACGGCAGGACAGTAAGTGCCGGGTTTGGAGAGCTTATAAAAAAATATACGGGATCAAATATTATTTCTGTTTTTGATCCGGCCGAGGATATCTGGAATGACAGGCCGGAATTTCCTTTATCTGAAGTTTTTTATCTGGAAGAACGTTATACAGGAGAGCGTGCTGAAAAAAAACTCGAAAAGATAAGAAAAGATTTATTTGATACCAAAGCTGACATTCAAGTACTGACTTCACTGGATGATATAGCGTGGACTCTTAATCTTAGAGGGAGAGATATTGAATGTAATCCCGTCTTTATGTCATATCTATTGGTCGGCAGGGATGACTGTATTTTATTTATTCAAGATAGTGCTCTGACTGAAACTGTAAAAAGATATCTGAATGATCTGAACGTCATTATAAAAGATTACAGTGAGTTTTACAGTGAATGCAAAAAGTTTATTACAGAGAATAAGATCTTTTCTGCGGATAAAAACAGGATTGATTACAGTTTATATGAACTGCTTAGAGATAAGAAGACAGTATTTAAAGAAAATCCAACCGTATTATTAAAAGCTGTAAAAAATGAGATCCAGATTAAAAATCTCATAGATGTTCACAAGGAAGATGGAGCGTGTGTGACACGTCTGATGATGTGGGTAAAGGAACTGGAAGACGGAAAGTTTACAGAGACAGATGCTGCATCTTATGTTGATTCACTTAGAAAAAAAGTTAAAGATTTTTTTGATTACAGCTTCCGCACTATCAGTGCGTTTGGGGCAAATGCTGCAATGATGCATTATATTGCTGCTGATGATAATGATACAACAATACGAAAAGGTGGTCTTTTACTGGTAGATTCCGGTGGTCATTATCTCAGGGGTACCACTGACATCACAAGGACTTTTGCTGTGGGAGAAGTTAGTGATGATATAAAAAAAGCTTATACGCTGACTATTAAAGGGCTATTGGCTTTGGCAGACAGTGTTTTTTTAAAAGGTTGTTCAGGATATAATCTGGATATACTTGCCCGTTCTCCTCTTTGGAAGGAAGGTCTTGATTACAGATGCGGTACCGGACATGGCGTAGGATATATGCTTAATGTTCATGAATCTCCAAACTCATTTCGATGGAAATGTTCTTCAATTTCTGAGTCTTATCAACTTGTTCCCGGAATGGTCACAACTGACGAACCAGGTGTATATGAAACAGGTAAATACGGTATAAGGATTGAAAATGAACTTCTTTGTGAAACCGCATTTGAAAATGAGTATGGTACCTTTTTAAGATTCAGGGTTTTGACACTTGCGCCGATAGACATAGATATTATAGATGTCAGATATCTCGACAAAGTGGATATAGACAGATTAAATTCATATCATGCAATGGTACGTAATGAACTTATGCCTTTCATGACAAATGATAAAGAAAGAGATTTTTTAAAAAAATATACTGAAAAAATTTGATCATCATATGTAAAAAAGTTAAATACAGATCGTTAATACATGCGATGTTCTAATAGATAAATTATTGAAACCTGATATTAAAAACTGATATAATCAAATAAGTGATAGTTGATCCTTTTTTAATCATATCAATATAATATCTTAATGATATTAACAGGTGCTTGTTTCTTTTGAATTACATATTAGCTGATATTGGAGTACATTTATGAAAATTCTTTTTGTTAACCATTTTCCTCTTACAGGATCCGGAAGCGGTGTTTATACGTGTAATCTGGCCAAAAGTCTTGTTTCTAAAGGCCATGAATGTGCCATAGTTTTTCCTGACAATAGAAAGGAATACGAAAAATATGAAAATATTATTCTGTATCCGGTTTTTTTTAAAAACAAGGAAACTATATACGGATCTGATCAGGCGGATTTTAATTTTCCGTGTTTTACAACACACCCCAGAAGCACATTTGAATTTGATCAAATGACTGATGAGCAATGGTCGGTATATTTAGACAGTTTCAGAAAAAAAATAATTACAGCTATTGATGAATTCAATCCG
>CACZTF010000071.1 GCA_902784025.1 uncultured Lachnospiraceae bacterium | reverse complement strand
TGGGGGAGATTCAGAAGAGAGAGCTTGATCTTATGATAGAGTTTGATAAGGTCGCACGAAAATATAAGCTGAAATATTCTCTTTGTGCAGGGACTTTACTTGGTGCTGTACGCCACAAAGGTTTTATTCCCTGGGATGATGATATAGATGTTTCCATGCCGAGACCTGATTACGAAAGGCTGATAAGGCTGAACAGAAAGAAAAGACTATGGCCTTCCCACATGCATCTAAGATCTTATGAAGATGGGAATCTTGATGCTCCGTTTATGAAGCTTTTTGACGGGAAGACGAGGATCACTGAAGATAATTTTACCCAGAGTGATGTAAGATCCTTATGGATAGATATTTTTCCTGTTGACGGTCTGCCGTCTGAAAAAAAGAGACTTGATCTTCATTATCACATTGCCTTGAACCTCTGCAGGTTGAATGTGGCTTCGGTCGTAAGGAACGGGTACGGAAGCAGTAAAGCCGTTATATTGATAAAGGACATTTTTATGAAGCCTTTTGCGAGGATAGTCGGCAGAAAGAACATATCTGCCCTGCAAAAAAGGCTTGCTCTTTCTTTTCCTTATAAGAAATCCCGGCTTTGCGGTATGGTAACATGGGCATATGACGGACCCGGTCAGGCACTCACCAGAAAGGAATACGAGACTCTCACAGAACTTTCGTTTGAAGGACATGATTTTTATGCAATGTCAGCCTGGGACAAAAACTTAAGGGGTATATTCGGTGATTACATGCAGCTTCCGCCTGAAGAAGAAAGGATCACACATAATCTGGAGGCTTATATCTTATGAAATCACATGATCTTAAGATAAGTATCATCCTTCCCGTTAAAGACGGTGACATTGATCTTTTAAAAAGAGCTTTGTCTTCTGTATACTCCCAGACATATGATGATTACGAGATCCTGCTCATAGATGACGGAAGCAGGATCGGTTTTGCAGAAAAACTGGATGACCTGGTAAAGGACGATAAAAAGATACGCTTATTTCATATAAAATCGTCGGGTGTATCCGGAGCAAGGAATTTTGCTGTTTCGAAATCCGAAGGTGACATAATCACCTATATAGACAGCGACGATGTTATAAGTCCTTTTTGTTTTGAAGAGGCTGTGTCTCTTTTCACTGATGAAACGATTGATGCTGTATGGGGAGGGACTTTTTACGGTGACAAAAAAGAGACAGACCGTTGTATGGACTCATACTCCATCGGAAACAGTAAACCTCTTACAAAAGATGAATTAAAAAGGTTATCACTGAGACTGAAGCCTTCCAGGATACATAAGACAAGGGCTGAGTGCATAGGGAGTCCCTACAGATTTGATGATAACGGATATATTAACAGAGGCATTGCTGCAAGATTTATCAGAAAAAAGGTTTTTGATGAAAAAAAGGCTGTTTTTCCCCAAAATATAAAAATGTACGAGGATACCATATGGAACCTGAAAATGATGGATTCCGGTCTGAATATATATTACGTAAAGACCATTTGGTATTATTATCTTAAGAATGAAACCTCTGCATCAAACCGTTTCAATGATAATGTTTTGCATGATATCGAAGTTCCGTTAAGAAGGATAAGACGTTTGCTTGATCTTAAAGATCCTGTGGAGTACCGTGCTTATACCAGATTTTTAATGGATTCATTAAGGTATGTTTATAAATGCAAGTACGGTAATCCCCGGTGGAAAACGTCAACCGGCGTAAGAAAGAAATTTTTAAAACATATTTACGGACGTGATCCGTGGACAGAGATCGCAAAGGTCCGTTTTTTTAAGGCTGCAGAAAAGCCTGATAAGGTTAAAGCGGCTCTTTACAGAGCCGGGCTTTTGTTTTTATATTGGAAGCTGACATGGAAAACTATGTGAAAGACAATAAAAACAAAAAGAGATCCGGAAATATGGGAACTGCGATAATGGTCATCGCATTCCTGTTGCTGACTATCCCCTTCTTCCAGGTGGATTTTTTTGTGGCCTCTGTTGGCTGGGCAGGAAAGGCCTATACGGGGTGTCAGATAATCGCAGGATGTGCAGTTCTTTTACTTTTATTTAAGGACAGGCTTTTGAAGAGGCTTTCGCCGTTACTGTTGCTGTTTGCTGCACTTCTTTTTGTTATGTGCCTTTCCACGGGTTTTACCGGCGGGAGTATAAAAACGGTTTTAGGATATTCTTTTGCAGTATTGGCGATGAGCCTTGTGGTGGAATACGGCATCCTTAAGGATATAAGAAGCTTCCTTATTGCCCAGATGATTTTTTTCGGTACTCTGACAGCTGTCAATTTCCTGACTGTGATCTTATT
This sequence comes from uncultured Lachnospiraceae bacterium, assembly GCA_902784025.1. Taxonomy (GTDB): domain Bacteria; phylum Bacillota; class Clostridia; order Lachnospirales; family Lachnospiraceae; genus UBA4285. The sequence continues at coordinate 7,563 of CACZTF010000071.1, read as the reverse complement.
TCCGGGTGGGCTTTATAAATATCTTTCCCATTATACGGATACCTGGTTTTTGGGTTTTAAGAGCGGTCATATTTCATATCAGCTCGCATTTATCTTTTTTTCGGTCATGTTTTTCGTGATCTGTGATAAGAAGAAAAGATTCATCCCTCTTACAGGAATAGCTTTATCCCTTGCTTCCAATATACTGGTAAAAAACACAACTGCTACGGTAATACTGATACCTCTTGCCATAGTTATAGCCATACCGCCGATCCTTAAGTTTACGAAGGTCATGAATATCCTCGTTTATACTGCAGTGGGCGTTTTTTTCCAGCTTGTGATAGTGGTTTTCAGGCGGCAGGATATTTTTGCATGGTTTATAACAGGTGTACTTCATAAAAGACTGGATCTTACCCGTCGTATAAATATTTGGGATATGGCGATAGGTAAGATCGAAGAGCAGCCTGTCACAGGACATGGTTATCAGGATTTTGTTTTTTCGGAAAGGATAGTAACAACACATAATGAATTTCTTGAGATCCTTTATAAGACCGGCTTCATAGGTCTTATAATATTTCTTTTGATCCTTGGTATTGTTATATACAGGCTTTTCAAAAACAGAAAAATGCAGGCTGCCATGTTTACAGCATTTTTTACCGGAACTTTTTTCATTATGTTCATGGTTGAACAGTATGCATTTGTGTATTTCTTTTATATCTTTTTATTCGCGTTCAGAAGCGGTGAACTTGAGGAATTGTACAAACAACAGGTTTCGGAAAGCGGTATCCGGAAAACTCAAAAGGATCATGAAGCCGGGAGAACTGCCAAATCGGCAAGAAATGTTTTGTTTGCAGCAGCAGCAAACGGTGCCGCTATAATAATAGGTCTGCTGGCACAAAGGCTTTTTATACATATCCTCGGGCTGGAATATGCCGGCCTTAACGGTCTGTTTTCAAATGTTCTTACAATGCTGGCTATTGCGGATCTGGGGATCGGAGAGGCTGTGATCTTTCATCTGTACAAGCCTCTTAAAGAAAAAGATAACAGGACCATTGTCTCTCTGATGAGATTTTACAGAAAAGCTTTTCACATAGTGGCAGGCGTGATAGCGGCAACAGGGGTGTGCCTGATACCGGCTCTTCCCTTTATCGCACATACAGACCAGGCAAATGTAAACCTGACCGTAGTTTATCTTATCTTCCTGGCAGATGTTGTTTTTTCTTATTTTTTAAGTTATAAAAGAGCTATACTGTATGCTGACCAGAAAAATTTTATCATAAGTGCGGTACATATGGCTTATCTTCTGGGTATGAACCTCGCCCAGCTTCTGGTGTTGTATTTTACACATAATTATTATGTTTACATACTTACAAAACTGGCTTTCAGGATACTTGAAAATGTGGTCATAACCATGATAGCTGACAGACAGTATCAGTTCCTGAAGACAAAAAGGGTGGTGCCGCTTAAGAAAGATATCCTCAAAGATATAAAAAAGAAAGTGGGTGCTCTGGTCTTTCATAAGATAGGAACTTTCGTTGTAAACGGAACAGATAACATCCTTATCTCTGTTTTTTTAAGCCTGGTGACTGCAGGACTTTATAATAACTATTACATGGTCATCGATGCTGCCACAAAGCTGATCAATCCGGCTATAGGTGCGCTTACGCCGGGAGTGGGTAATCTGCTTATTTCAGAGGATATCGATCACAGATATCTGACGTTCCGAAGGATCCGGTTTATGAACTTCTGGATAGCGTCATTTGCAGCAACGGTCCTCTTCATAATGGTGCAGCCTTTTGTCAGTTTATGGTTCGGAGAGGAGTATGTTCTGCCGGTTGCTGTGGTCATAATGCTGACAATACAGTTCTTTCAGTTCCTTATGCGTGCCACATATAATGTTTTCCAGGACGGAGCGGGTATTTTTTATGAGAACAGATTTGTCCCCATTTTTGAATCGGCTATCAACCTGGCAGCTTCATTGATACTTTTACAGTTTTTCGGACTGGCAGGAGTTTTTGCGGGAACTATAATAAGTTCCATGGCATTATGGTGCTTCAGCTATCCGAAATATGTATATACAAAACTATTTAAGCGAAGTATTAAAAATTATGTACTTGAAACATTGGGATATGCAGGGATGTTTGCCGTCGTGATAAGCGTTACGACCGTAGTCGTCCGCCTCATCAGTAATGCAGTTTCTTTAGAGGGTATTCCGTTTTTTGTCCTGAGTGGTATTTTGAGCCTGTTGATACCAAATGCCCTGATGGCTTTGATCTTTTTTAAAACTGATTGTTTCAGGTATTTTGTTGATCTGATAAAGAGGAGATTATGACACAGATGAAATTATTTACGGTAGGTCCGGTAGAAATGTATCCGTATACTCTCAAGACCGAAGGAACCCAGCTTCCGTATTTCAGGGATGAAGACTTCAGTAAGGTAATGAAAAAGTGTGAGGATCTGTATCTTGCATCTCTGAATGCGCCTGAAGGATCGTATTTTATCGGCCTTACCTGCAGCGGTACGGGAGGAATGGACGCTTCCGTACAAAATATACTTAATAAAAATGACAAAGTTCTTGTTATAAACGGCGGCAGCTTCGGACACCGTTTTGCAGAGATCTGTACAAGAAATAATATAAAAACAGACACTTATGATCTGTCTTTCGGAGAAGCACTATCGGAATATATTTTGGAGTCCTGTTCCGGTAAGGGATATACAGCCTTGCTCGTAAATGCCTGTGAGACTTCAACCGGTCAGTTTTATGATATTGATATGCTTGGAAGGTTTTGCAAACGTAATGATATGCTGTTTATGGTGGACGCCATAAGCTCATATCTTGCAGACCCTTTGGATATGAAGGAACAAAATATTGATGTTGTTATAACTTCCAGTCATAAAGCCCTTGCGTTGTCACCGGGAGTTTCCCTTATAGCTTTATCCCCAAGGGCTAGGCAAAGGGCTCTTGAGGGCAACAGTTCATATTATTTTGATTTTAATGACCACATAGAAAACCAGAAAAGAGGACAGACCCCTTTCACCCCTGCGATCAGTGTTTTTCTTTCTGTTGCAGAGCGTCTGGGACATATCATGGATGCAGGTATACAGGAAACACTGGATCTTCACGAAAAAAGAGCATCATATTTCAGGGATCTTATAAAAGCTGTTCCCGTAAAAATACCGGAATATCCTTTGTCAAATTGCTGTACACCCATTATGTTGCCGGACAGAAATGCAGGGGAAATATATAAAAGATTAAAGGAAGTATATGGTATGATACTGAACCCTTCCGGAGGAGAAATGAAAGATGTCATGCTGAGAGTCGGTCACATCGGAAACCTGGAGTACGGGGATTTTGAACTCCTTATCGAAGCTTTAAAAAAAGAAGTGTGATCCGGTAGTTTTTTTTCGAAAGGAATTGTTTGATAAATGGAAAGACACACAGAGGCTTTGATAATAGGAGCCGGACCGTCAGGTATTTCTTCAGCAATAACCCTGCAGAAAGCAGGTATTACGAATATCGTGATAGATAAGAGCAGTTTTCCCAGGAACAAAACATGCGGGGGACTTGTGACCAATAAAACACTTCGTGTCCTGAAAGAACTTTTAGATATAAATGAAACAGAAGAATTGTCGGAGGTCTTTTGTGATTCGAACAAATGCGTAGAACTCTTTTTAAAAACAGACAGGATGACAGAATGCGAACTTGACGATCCGTTGTATTTTGTCAGACGTAACAGATTCGATCATTATATGGTCAAAAAGTACAGGGAACTTGGCGGGCTTTTATATGAAAATGAAAAAAGGTATGAGATAGATCTTGAAAAAAAGATCCTGACTTTGACTGACGGAACCCGCATTACCTATGATTCCCTGATCGCAGGAGACGGGGCGGTAAGCAGCATAAGTAAAAGACTGGGATTTAAAAAGGGAGTTCAGGGCTTTTGTGTTGAAACCTATATCCCCAAAAACTCTTTTAAGTTTAAAGACACGGTTAAGATATATTTTGATGTGGTAGAAAAAGGTTATGCCTGGTGTTTCCCTTCCGGTGACGAATATTGTTTGGGGCTGGGAGGAGTGTTTTCTAAAAAAACCGATTATAAAAAGATACTTAAAGATCATATTAAAAGGCTGGGAGCAGTGTATGATGATCTTATCATAAAAGGTGCTTTTGTTCCCTATGGTAAGATCACTGACCAGTCCGGAGGCCCTGCTAACGTTGTGTTAGCAGGTGATGCAGGGGGCTTTGTGGATCCCATTTACGGTGAGGGTCTTTTCTTTGCGCTGATAAGCGGTATGGAGGCAGCAAAAGCACGTATCAGATCATGTGATCTTAAGCCATTTTTTTTGAACGGAATGGCGCCTTATACAAAAATAATAAAACAGGGGACTTTTTTACAGAAGATATTTTTCGGAAAACCTTTGCATAATATATTTATGAAAAAAATACGTAATAAAGACAGTTTTGTTAAATACTACAGTGATAATCAGATTTCGGAATATGTTTATCCGTATGCAGGATTATTAAAGCTTTATCGTGATTACAAAAAGAAAAGACAAAAATGAACATATCGTTTTTATTTACGGAGGTATTAAAAAATGAAAAAGACTGCGATAATCACGGGATCATCAAGAGGTATAGGGCGGGCAGCGGCTGTAAAGCTGGCTCACAAAGGATACCGTGTCTGCATTAATTATATTGAAAGGCATGATAAGGCTAAAGAAGTGGTCCGTGAACTGAATGACGAAGGATATGAAGCTATTGCGTTTCAGGCTGATGTGGGAGACCGGGATCAGGTATATGCCATGGTGGAAAAAACAAAGGATGTATTCGGTCCGCCTGATCTTTTGGTGAACAATGCAGGCGTAGCAGGCCAGTCTTTATTTCAGGATGTAACAGATGAAATGTGGAACAGGTATTTTAATACCAATCTGAACGGTGCAAGAAATACTATCATGGCAGTTCTTCCGGACATGCTGGAAAGGAAAAAGGGTACGATCGTAAATGTTTCTTCTATTTGGGGAATGCACGGTGCAAGCTGCGAAGTCACTTATTCCTGCACAAAGCATGCACTTATCGGTCTCACCCGTTCTTTGGCCATGGAACTGGCGCCAAGCAACATCAGGGTGAATTGCGTGGCGCCCGGAGTCATAGATACGGATATGGTACAGGTGCTTGGGAAGGATGTCCTGGACGAACTTGCTCTACAGACCCCACTCGGAAGACTGGGTACTCCGGAAGATATAGCAAATGCCATCTGTTTCCTCGCTTCTGAAGAATCATCATTTATTACCGGCCAGGTTCTGGTATCGGACGGAGGTTTTATAGGATGACAGAAATCCGGTTATGCCCTTTTTTATCACTTTATGTCTGTATACTTTATCCCTGTTTGGTTTGATGTTACAAAAAGAATTTTATAAATTGCAGAGTTTGTTTTTTTATAAAAAAATGTTAAAATGGAATCAGATTCCATTTTAACACAAAAGAGGCGATAGAGATGTATATAAAAAGACATATAACCAACATTTTGTCTGAGGATTTAAGGGACTTTCCGTCAATTTTACTTACCGGGCCCAGACAGGTGGGAAAAAGTACAGTTCTTAAAGAGGATTTTTCCGGTATACGTTATATTACCCTGGATGACCGCCTGGTGCTGCAGGCATTAAAAGAGGATCCCGCCGGTTTTCTGAAAATGTACGGGAGTCCGCTGATACTTGATGAGATACAAAGGGCGCCTGATTCATTTATCGATATAAAACTGATGATCGATGAAAAAAAAGAAAAGGGTATGTATATTCTTACGGGATCCCAAAAGTATCATCTGATGAAGAATATCAGTGAGAGTCTTGCGGGACGTATCAGTATCATGGAAATGCTGGGGTTATCACTCAGGGAAATAAAAGGGGATGATTTCAACCGGCCGTTTTTTCCGGATGACGGATATTATGAAGCGCGAAAAACATTTACAAAATATGAACAGCATGAGTTGTGGGACATTATCAGGAAGGGATGTATGCCGGAGATTTATGCAAATGATAAGCTTGATCCTCAGCGTTACTATGCTTCGTATGTAAATTCTTATATAGAAAGAGATGTGCGTGAGCTGTCACAGGTGGGGGATACCGTAGCATTTACCCAATTTATGACTGCGCTGGCCGCAAGAACAGGGGAACTTCTTAATATGCATTCCATAGCAAGCGATGTGGGCGTGGATGACAAGACGGTAAAACGATGGATTTCCATACTTGAAGCTTCCGGGACCATATATCTTTTAAGACCTTTTTCGCAAAATGCGGGCAGGCGTATAGTGAAAACCCCTAAGGTGTATTTTACGGATACGGGACTTGTTTGTTACCTTTGCCGGTGGCTTACCACGGAAACGCTGATGAATGGTGCAAATGCCGGGAATATATTTGAGACATTTGTGTTTGGTGAGATACTTAAGTCATATTATAATGCCGGAATAAAACCGGATATATATTTTTTCAGGACAACAAACGGACAGGAGATAGATTTTGTTTTCTACCGTGACGGTGTATTGTATCCGTTAGAAGTAAAAAAGACTTTTTCGCCAAATGTGAAGGATATAAAACATTTCAGTGTGCTGGGGAAACATTTTCCCTCTCTTAAAGTGGGAAAGGGCGGCGTTATATGCAGCTATGACAGCCTTATGCCGCTGGACGGGAATAATATGGTGATACCGGTGGGGATGCTGTAGGGATCAAGACAAAACAACAGTTCTTTTGAAATATATCAAAAACCAAGGTGAAAATCCTTTGAAAAATGTCAAAGAAGTATATAGAATCCCTTGAAAAACATAAAAACAAATTAGGTACATAAGGAAAAGTTCCACAAAAAAAGACAGAAGAATCATCTTCTGTCCCCGGCATGCCAGTTATGCCGTTTTTTATTATCACTTTATGCCTGCATACTCTGTTAGCAGCACCTTCTGTGCGTCGGTGATCTCTGCATTTCCTGAGGTGTCCTCATAAACATCCACTACATAAAGTGCCGTAACACCATCAGGTACCACAGGCGTACCTGCACAAAGCAGCCTGTAATTCATACCTGATACAACCTGGGTAGCAAGAAGCGCCACAGGAGTATAGCTCACGCCTGTATAACCTTCAATAGCTTTGGTAAATGCAGCCTGTGCGTCGTCGGGGATCGAACCCTTCTCTTCACTTACAACAGTCCAACCCCCTACGATCTCACTGTCACTACTTTCGTCTGTGGTGTAAATGTCAGAAGGATCCAGTTCTGTGGTACCGATAACCTCGGCTTTTCCGTCTAAAGACTCATATACCGTAACCACATGCCAGGAAGAAGTCCCTTCCGTATCGGCACAGAGAAATGCATGATTGGTACCTGCTACCAGCTGGGTTGCTATACAGGCTACAGGTGTGTGCCCTTCTTCATCTGTGCCTTTCACCGCTTTTTCAAACAAAGCCTTATCTTCATCTGAAATACCGGGCTTTGTACCGGTATTTACAGTCCAGCCGCCCAGGACAGCCTGTGTGGAATCGGAAGCCTCAGTGGTTGTATCTGCGGCAGTTGTACTTTCTGGATCTGCCTGTGTGGTTGTC
>CACZTF010000070.1 GCA_902784025.1 uncultured Lachnospiraceae bacterium | reverse complement strand
TATAGTCATTTTTTATCCCTCCTTGCTTAAAGCAGCTTCTTAAAAAGGGACGCCTTCAGTTCATCGACTGAGCGTCCCATAGTTACCGGTTTCTCTTCTGGTTTCACCTTTTCGGTGATCTTGTTAATAAGGACCTTTTCCGCATTGCCCGCTGAGAAGCTATATGCCTCCGTGCTCACAGGCAGCTTACTGTCAGTTATTAGGCCATCTGCAAATCCGAGATCTATAGCTTTCATTGCATTCATCCAGGTCTCTTCATCCATCATCTTAGACAGTGTCTTCCTGTTCTGACCCGTCCTTAGTTCATATGCGTTGATAATTGAATTCTTGACCTCCTCCAGCATGTCTATTGCCTTTTCCATATCTTTATGGTCTCCAAAGGCTATGGTCGCCGGGTTATGGATCATCATCATAGCTGTCGGTGCCATCAGTACGTCCGTACCTGCCATCGCGATCACGGATGCCGCACTGGCCGCGATACCATCGATCTTCACTGTTACAGGGCCTTTGTAGTCCATCAACATCGCATAGATCATGCTTGCGGCAAAGCAGTCTCCACCAGGTGAGTTCAGCCAAATCGTGACCGGACCTGTTCCTGAGAAGAGTTCTTCCTTGAACATGGCGGGTGTGATATCGTCATCGAACCAGGATTCCTCTGCTATGGTTCCGTAAAACTCGAGGACACGCCCCTCTTCCTCATTGCCGGTGTCCTCATTCTTTATCTGTTTCCAGTTCCAAAACTTCTGCATTGTCTGTATTCTCCTTTCCCGCAAACAGACCAGCATCCTCGAGCTTAGTCATGTTTCCGTTGATCAAATAAAGATCGCCGCCTTTTTCCTCAGGTATGCGATCCAGATTCTCGAGTTCACGTATATCGTTGGCAGACATCCAGCCATTCTGCCTTGCCACAGCAAAGCCGTTCATCCTGCTCTGGTAGTCACCTCTTAAAAGTCCGTCCAGATTGAACTTTATAAAGTATTTTCCTTTCTCGCCCGGACTAAGGAGCCTTCTGTTCATGCTGGATTCGAGTCTTGTCACCCACGGATCCAGTGTGTACTTCACAAATTCAAGTGACTGCTGCTCGATATTGCTGAACGTGGAATGCTCCATGGATGCGATCATATGCAGCGGTACTCTGAAGATCCTCGCGATCTCCTCGATCTGGAACTTTCTGGTCTCCAGGAATTGTGCCTGCTCGGGAGGTATACTGATCGGTGTATATTTCATACCCTCTTCGAGCACTGCTACCTTGCCTGCGTTAGTACTGCCTCCAAAGGTCTGTGTCCAGCTGTCCCTGATCCTTGCCGGATCTTTCAGGACCCCGGGGTGCTCAAGCACTCCAGTCGGTGATGCACCGTTCTGGAAAAACTTGGATCCGTATTCCTCGGTTGCAAGCGCCAGTCCTATCGCATTCTTTGCCATTGCAATCGGACTGTAGCCGACCAGGCCGTCATAAGACATCGCAGGTATGTGAAGCACATCTTCCGCATCGAGCCTCACGGTCATGCCCTTCATCGTCGGAGCATCGGTGTCATTCGCCATGTATTCATAGTAGAGACGGCCTTTATCGTCGCGGTCCACCCTCATCCGGTTCGGCATGAGCGGATACAAGGCTATGACCTCACCCTTGCCGTTACGGATCACCTGTGAATACGAATTGCCCCAAAGAAGAAGGCTCGTTAGAGCCGTCTCCCGGAACACGAAGCTCGTCATCTCAGGATTGGGCTCATCATGCAGCAGGAAATACAGCGGATGGTCCGTTGCTTTCTCCTTGCCTCCCGACTCGTTGTATCTGTACAGATGTAGCGGAAGGCTCGCCATAGCCTCAGAGATGACCCGTACACAGCTGTATACTGCGGTCATCTGCATGGCCGTCTGCTCGTTCACCCTCTTGCCTGCATAGCTAGGGCCGAAAAGAAAGCTGTATGAACTGCCGTTGGTCCTGTTTACCGGTTCATCGCGTGATTTGAAAAAGATATCGAATATTCCCATGTATTCCTCCCATGAAAAAAGCACCTCCGAAGAGATGCTTCGCTTTTTGTCGATAATTAAATTATTGTTACTACGATTCTATTAGCTGAATCGTATTTTTATGTTAGCTTTCATCATCAAACGGCTTATGCCCTCTCTCATTGCCGCTCTGAGATCATCCATGTCTCCATCATGTTCGAGCATTATGGTCAGCATATCTGCCTTAGAAAATCCCTCCTTGCCGTCATTCTCTGAAGCGTATTTTCCCATAGCTGAAGTTACAACGAGCCTGATTTCTTTCTCGTCTAGCATGTCTGTTCCTCCTTCTTCATTTTTTAGAATTCCGGCCGGTAACTAGACTATAGACCCCAGTGGTTCCAAGGTCAATAAGCACATTTTGGCGCTTTTTAGCGGTCCTGCATTTTCGGTCATTTATTGCAGGACAAAGGTATATTATTGTTTGATATCGTGCATATAATGATTTGACTTTTAGGAACAATATAAAAGCACCTCCGAACGAGGAGGTGCTCAAGGCCTTATAAGCAGCCACTGCTTTTGTAGTTGTTTTTCAACTCTGTGAATTCTACAACCGACTATCTCTTTACTTTAACTTTTGCAGCTTTAGAGAATTCGCCTCCATATTTTTTATTTCCAACCTTTGTATAACCTCTGACCTTGTAATAATACGTTTTCCCTTTTTTTACTGTCTTATCTACATATGATCCTTTCCTTTTATTCGTGATAGTCTTTATCAACTTATAACCACTTTTCTTTTTTGTTGATCTATATATCTGGTACCCATCTGTATGTTTTATACTACTCCACTGAACCTTCACCTTATATTGTGGATTAACATAGGGTAATATTTCATACATTTTCTTAGGAACAACGATCACAGTCCTTTTCATTTCCAGATCCGAACCTTCAGAAGGTTTTAAAGATAAAGCAGCTTTCCCAATATGCAATGGATAAAACTCACCATTTGATGATACTTTTACCGTATTTTCATTACTTGAAGTTGCAAAGAACTGCGAAATCCTATATTTATTGCCGGCAATCAAATTGTATAAATACATCTTGAAATAGCCATCTTCATCCATAGAAATAGTGAGTGGACCGTTTTCTTCTACTTTGTTATAGTAGTCTTCCTCATAACTGCCCCTCTTGCAAACTATCTCCCAGTTATTTATTAAATCGTCACTTATTTGGATCTCGAAAAATTCATAATAATCGCCTGTGTGAACTGTAGTCCGGCTTTTTTCACAGTTTAAATACAACTTAATAACAGCAAACTGATCACCCTCCAGTGTTTCAAATACTGCGCCATAGAATGCTTTCAGTTGGGAAGAAAGCACCGCATTGGCATAGCCGGATTTATTCATAAAAGTATTTTTAACTACATCTGAAACGCTTGTATTATCGTTCTTCAGGCTGTAGAAATAAAAACGTTCATCTCCCATATCCCCGTTCGGTCTTATGCCATTATAGTAGGCTGATATTTCTGCCGCCCTTTGATTTAGCTGTTTTTCCTCCCTTACATCCCATACCAGCGGATCCATGCCTTTTTCACGCCTCATACTATTGATGTCAATCAATATCTGCTCTGCCTCATTCACCTTCATTAGTCCCATTACGTTCACTTCATATAAATCGGACGAATCAGATGAAGCATATGAAAAACCTGTAGTAAGCAGCAAAATACACAAAATAATGCAAAATGATCGGTTTATGCGCTTCATAATTTGAGTCTCCTTTAAAGTATCCTTTCGAAAATACTATTATTAATATAGTACCATAAAAAAGAAACTAAAACGCAACTAGCCCTCTATCATCATACACGCTTCCGACCTCCACATTTCCATTTCTTATTGCTCTATCAAGTGCCATTATAAGGGCAATACATCCATCGATCTTCTCTGTACTCTTTGACTTATCAGCCTTTATATTTCCGGCAGGATCTGTCCTCACAACTATGTTATCCATCATCCAGCGCAGGACCGGGTTTCTTCCGTGGGCTATTTTCTGCTCCAGTACGAGTTTCATAAGCTCCTTTGT
>CACZTF010000069.1 GCA_902784025.1 uncultured Lachnospiraceae bacterium | reverse complement strand
TCTTTTGACTTGTTCGTACCTGAGTCCCCAAGTTCCTCCAGCCGCTTTTTATAGTCCGACTGAACCGTTTTTGATCCTTCTTCGATCTCCTTTTCGGTAAAAAGCTCCTCGACGGCGGGAAAGACCTTAAGCCCATCCCTGTTCAGGATGCTTCGCTGGCTGGAGACATCAAATTCCCTTAATGTATCCACCGTGTCCCCCCAAAGCTCTATTCTCACGGGATTTTCTTCGGTAACTGTGTATATGTCCAGTATGTCCCCTCGCATGGACCATTCTCCGGGGGCGCGTACCATATCCTTGCGCTCGTACCCTGCATTTATCAGGTCAGACTTCAGTTTATCAAGATCAAGCTCATCCCCTTTGTTTATGAAAAAAGTCCTCTCCTCATACTTTTCCAAAGGTATCAGAAAATCCGTCAGCGCCCCGATGGTGGTAACGATGGTCACTCCCGAAACATCACCGTTCCTTGCCTCGATGATCTTATTTATGCATGCAAGCCGCCTGCTGCTGATCTGCCGCCCGTGCATATCCGCGCTGTAAAATATAATATCCTTCACCGGATAAACATAAGTCCGGGCACCAAAAAATGAGCAATCCCCCGCCAGTGCAGGCAATCGTCGCTCATCATCTGTTATGAAAATATGCACGCCCTCCGGCCGCCTCAGCTCCTCCGCCACATGGGCCCTCTGGGACTCTATACAGCCTGTGATATAAACACAGCCGCCGGACTCACCTGCTTTTTCAAAATATTCCCGGGCAGCCGCCACATCCGGCAACTCCCCCGCAACCTGTAAGTAATCTTTCATACCCAGTCCCTTTATATAAGACAGGTAACGGTTCCCTGTCCTGCTGACTCAATTATAAATATCAGTCAGGCTTGCATCAGTTAAATTTATTCATTACTGAATCCACAGGTTCTGATGTCAGACACTCTGCTGCATCGCAGGCCCTTTTCACCCCTTTATCAGCTTCCGGACGTACCTCCGCTGAAAAATGCCCAAGCACCCAGTCCGCCATGTCCCAATCTTTAGGCTTTTCACCCACACCTATGCGCACCCGGATAAACTCTTCCGTACCAAGCTCATTTATGATACTCTTCAGGCCGTTATGCCCTCCGGCACTTCCCTTGGGACGCACACGTATCCTTCCGGGATCAAGTGCTGTATCATCACTGATCACGATGATATCCCCGATCCCGCAATCGTAATAATCGACCATCGCCCTGACAGCCACCCCGGAAAGATTCATATAAGTCTGCGGCTTCATGAGAATGATCCTCTCGGCACCTATACGACCCTTCCCGACTAAAGCATGCCGCTCAAAACCGGTCACACTTATATTTAATCTGTCGCCAAGCTCATCTATTGCCTCAAATCCCACATTATGCCTGGTATTCACATACTCCGGTCCCGGATTCCCCAGCCCCGCTATTATCTTCATATTGTAAAACCTCCGGTCTCTCCCTGTTTCACCCTTCACTTGTACCGATCAGCAATCCGGGATCTGCAAATTGTCCCCTGAACTGTATTAATGCCATTTGGACGGTTCTCTGTCTTATCCCCGCAGTTCTTCTGCCACTGCCGATATAGCTTTAAGTCTGTGATTCACTCCGGACCTTCCTATCGGAGGATCCAAAAGCTCGCCAAGACTTTTCAGGCTAAGGTCCGGATTTTCCAGCCGCAGCTCAGCCACCTCCCTCAGACTGTCCTTCAGAAAGATCAGTCCCTTCATATCTCTGATAAACTCTATATCTTTTATCTGCTTCACTGCTGCCGACACTGTTTTGTTCAGATTCGCCGTCTCACAATTAACCTTGCGGTTAAGGTCATTCCTTACATCTTTTAAGATCATGGTGTTCACAAATTCCATCTGTGACACCATAGCCCCCATCACATTCAACATGTCTGTGATCCCTTCGGCCTCTTTTATATAACAGATATACTTTCCCTTACGCGGAATGGACTTAGTGTCAGGCAGGAAACAACACATGATCTGCTGCAGTTCACCGGCATCTTCACTGTTCCTGCATACTATCTCCAAATGATAAGCCCCATGTGGGTCATTCACAGATCCGCCGCAAAGGAACGCTCCTTTGATAAACGCTTTCTTACAGCACTCATTCTTAAGAAGAACCCCGGAAGAAAAACGTCTTTCTGCCATATCATCTTTACAGTTTTTCCAGCGTATGGACATAAGGATATCCTCATTAAGCTTTTTATCTGCCACAAAAAGCTCCTCATCCCTGATGGGAAGTGCACTCTCATCCGCTTTAAAAAATCTGACTATCAGTTCTCTCACTACAAAAAGCAGGCTCACATCGCCACGAAAATAAAGCCCCTCCGGACCCAGCCCGGCCAGAAAGGCTGCCATTGCAGAAAGCTGGGCAACAGCACAGTGCTTTGGAATGTCCGTATGCCCCGCCAGTTCACATTTTACATCAGATGAAAAAGACATCTTAAAAACCTAAAATATTAAAAACCTAATTTCCGTACCTCAAGTTCAAGTCTCACACCGGAGTTTTCATAAACCCGTCTGCTTATCTCATCCGTGAGGGCGATAACATCAGCCGCAGTGGCTCCGCCTTTATTTATCACAAAGCCTGCATGCTTTTCCGATACCTGTGCGCCGCCTATGGTAAATCCCTTCAGACCCGCCTCTTCTATGAGCGCAGCAGCATAATATCCTTCCGGGCGCTTAAATGTACTTCCTGCAGAGGGCACGTCTAAAGGCTGCTTTGTCTTACGCTTTTCCGTCAGTTCATCTATCTTTGCCTTGATATCATTTTTGTCACCCATATCCAGATCAAGAGTTACATCCAACACGATAAGCCCTTTATCGCTGACTGCACTGCGTCTGTATCCGAAATCAAGCGCCTCATTGGAAAGTTCAAGGATACGCCCGTCTCTTGTGACAACGCTTGCCTCTGACACCACATCCTTTATTTCTCCGCCGTATGCTCCCGCATTCATCATAACTGCACCGCCAATGGTTCCGGGAATACCTGTCCCGAACTCAAATCCTGCACCGTTGTTTTCCAGAATGGTCATCCCAAGACGCCACATACGGGCTCCCGCCCGGGCATTTACAATAAGACTGTTACCTTTCTGTGCGAGATTAATATCACTGAAATCATCCAGGAGTTTTACGATCACCCCGCGAAAACCGTCGTCACTTACTAAAAGATTGCTCCCGTTTCCCATGAAAAAAAAGTCCGTACCGTTTTCACGAAAAACCCTGAGAAGCTCTATTATCTGTTCCTTACTTTGAGGCATGCACATCACATCCGCCGGCCCCCCTATCTTAAATGTGGTGTGATCGCTCATGGGAACATTTTCCTTAACAAACGACTCTCCTGCTATCTCTTTTATTCTTTTAACCTCGGTTTCTGTCATCATGACTCCTTTTTATAAGAAACTTAAAATCCCGTGCTATACCATGTTTATCACATATCTTCAATACCCATTTTCTTACGCTCTAATCTGCGGGTCAGCTCTTCGGCTGCGTTGTAACCAAAAAGCTTCTGCCTGTGATTGACAACCGCCGTTTCTATTATCGCAGATATGTTCCTGCCCGGACGGACCGGTATAGTATAGCATACAACTTTATTTCCCAGATATTCCATATGATCGTCTTCGATACCAAGACGCTGGTATTTTTTCTTCGGATCCCACTCTTCCAAACGTACCACCATATCGATACGTCCTGTATCCTTGATGCTCCTGACTCCGAAGAGAGCCTTTACATCCATTACTCCTATTCCTCTTAGCTCTATAAAGTGCTTGGTGACTTCCGGAGCTGTCCCTATAAGTGTTTCCTCACTGACCTTTCTTATTTCCACTGCGTCGTCTGCGATCAGCCTGTGACCTCTTTGCAGCAGTGCGATAGCCGCCTCACTCTTGCCAATACCGGAATCTCCCAGTATGAGAACGCCCTCTCCGTATACATCCACCAGTACGCCATGAATCACCGTACTGGGTGCAAGTCTTACATTCAGGCGGCGGATGACCTCCGCTGTAAATGCAGAGGTTGTATCCTCACTTCTGAACAACGGTATCCCGTATTCTGTTGCAAGCTCTGTTACATCGCTTTCAGGTTCCAGCCCCCTGCAATATACGATACACGGAATATCGCACATGAATATCTGACGGTACCGGTTCAGCCTGTCCGCAGCATTAAGCGAATTCAGGTATGAAAATTCAACATTTCCTATGATCTGGATCCTGTCATTATCAAACTGGTCAAAAAAGCCTGCAAGCTGCAGAGCCGGCCGGTTCACTTCCGGAATCGTAATGTATTTCTCATCATAGTATATTTCCGGAGTGAGGCACACAAGCCCCATTTTTTCCTCGATATCTGTCAGTTTTACCCTGTCTTTATTTTTCATAGCGATCATTCCCTGTTTTTTTGTATTAAACGTCTCATTCACCGGCAATATCTGCTTTTTGCATATCATGAGAGTTTTATCTTCTCTACTTTTCCCTCACTGATAAGAAAGAACTTATTTCCGCCTCCGTTTCCGATAATGGCACTTACAGGTCTGTCTGTTTTTTGCTTAGTGATCTCTTTGCCGGATGCAGAATATACTGCAAATCTGAAATTGCCGGTCATTATGATCCTATTGTCCTCAAGTACATATTTTTCATAGCTTTCAGTCAGATCCCTGTCACACATCACACGACCGTTCTCACCAAAGACCAACAGTTTTTCCGGGGCATCAGCATCATTTACAGATAATATCAGCGCAAGCTTGTCCCCGCCTTTCATTACTCTTTTTATTATCCCGTCATATTCTTCAAAAATATTTTTTTCCGACTTGAGGGTAACGTCATTTGTACCATACGAATAAAACTTTACGGAGTTTTCGGATACAGCCGCTGCGTTACCACTGTCAAAAAAACATATATCTCCCGTCAGTTCTCCGTCATAATCACCAAACTCACCGGCAATCCTGTTCTTATCCGAGGTTTTACCGTCTGAAAAATCATAAAAACGCACTCCTGTTTCCACCGGTTTATTATCTGCCTTTACATAAGATAACGCCATTTTCTTTCCGTCCCTGCTCACATCAAAAGCCAGGGGATATCCGTCACCTCCAAGTGCAGTCTTTACGGAATAGATCATCTCTCCATCCATTTCATAAAGTCCTATGTAATCCGCATTTTTTTCCTGGGTCATGATGGCAACCCTGCCATCCTCTGTCCCGGATACCGCATAAATACTGTTTGGCGTCTCCACTCTGCCGGCATGTCCCGTTGCATCGAATACATCCACACTGTTTCCGCCGATATCCGCAACTATGATATAGTCGCCAAACACCATTATCTTTGGATTGGAAAATGCCTTTGCTTCATTCCATACAGTCTTACCTGATTCATCCACATATTCTGCTCCGCTGTGGGATCCTCGTATATAACCATCCTTATAAGACATATACACCGCACCGGGCTCATCAGTTTTGATAACTTCACCTGCCGTGCTTTTATATGATGTATAACCTTTAACATTAAAGACAATAATGGATATTATAACTGCCGCTGCTCCCAGAGCTCCCAACAGGATACCCATGTTGATCCGCTTCTGCCGCTGCTTTTTCTTTCGCATGGCGGCAACTTCATCGTATTCTTTTTTCTTATAGTTTTTGCCCGCCATGTTTTATCCTTTTAATTGTTACGATAGTAGTTTATAAGACATCCGTCGCTGATTATCTGTCTTTAGTCCTCTGTAAGCTGTCCTGTCTTAAGTTCTACGGGCTTCATATCCTTTGTCACCACATACCCGATGATCTCCTCGCCGCCGGATTTGATCATCTCTGCGATACCGGGTATGAAAATGTAATCTCCGTTCTCAAAGGGAAGGTCACCCTCAGCCAAAAGGAAGGGTACCATGCCCCAGTTGATGAGATTCGAACGGTAACGCTTGGTGGCGTACTCTCTTGCTATATTTGCCCAGCCTCCAAGCACCTTCTGGCAGGAAGCAGCCTGTTCCCTTGCGGAACCGTCACCGGGCTTCTCTGCAAATATGGTGCTGCCGATACCGGTATTATCCGGAGTTACGCCCTGGTCAGCCGCCAGTTTTTCCCATACTTCTTTGATCTCAGGAAACGCCGCAGCAATATCCTCACCTGCCTCACGCGCCTTTTCCGCAAGCTGGACTGCCTTTGCGCGGGGCACATAATCCGGATCCTTTCTGGAAAGTGCGAATTCCGCAAGAGCCAGAGGATTAGACCTGTAGGAGCTGGTCTCACCGGAGGGAATAAGCTCATCGGTGGTGGTCACGGGATCATGGATCTCGGAAACCACTTTTATAAGCAGATTCTCAGGCAGACCCACCATGGCAGGCCAGTCCTTGATATTGGGACCGAAGCGAAGCTCTGCAGAAGGGTCTGCATTTCCCTTACTGTCAAACACCCTGTTTTCGTAAATCTCAGAATCAAAATGATAAACAGGTCTTGTATAATCCACATCAGCCATATCGGTAGCAGGTGTAAGGAAGCCCTTATTTGCCGCCGTTGCAGCGATGGATCTGGCATCCATAAGTGCCACGGACGAGATCTGCCCGCTCTGAAGCTTGGAACCTTCACGGTTGGGGAAGTTTCTCGTGGTATGCCTGATGGAAAAGCTGTTGTTTGCAGGTGTATCGCCTGCGCCGAAGCAGGGACCGCAGAATGCTGTCTTAACCACTGCTCCCGTAGCCATAAGGTCAGCCATGCGGCCGTTCTTAAGCAGTTCCATGTAAATGGGCGTACTTGCAGGATATACAGAAAGTGTAAACTCATCACTTCCGATAGATGTGCCTTTAAGGATATCCGCCGCATCACAGATATTCTCATATCCGCCGCCGGCGCATCCTGCGATGATACCCTGCTCCACATAAAGCTTCCCGTTTCTTATCTTATCCGTAAGGGAAAGAGTCACCTTGTCACCCAAAAGCTCCTTGCTCTTCTTCTCGCAGTCACGCAGGATATCGGTAAGATCTGCATTTAACTCCTCTATAGTAAATGTATTGCTGGGGTGGAAAGGCAGCGCGATCATGGGGCGGATCTTTGACAGATCCACATAAACCACACCGTCATAGTATGCGCCCTCACCGGGACAGAGTTCCTTGTAGGCATTTTCCCTGCCGTGTATCTCAAGATACTCCTTAGTCTTTGAATCCGTCTGCCAGACAGATGATAGACAGGTGGTCTCGGTAGTCATAACATCCACGCC
>CACZTF010000068.1 GCA_902784025.1 uncultured Lachnospiraceae bacterium | reverse complement strand
TGGGTTCCCCAAATATAAAAAATACTAGTTTTTTAAAGGGATGGTGGAATTTACTCTTGCACTGGAATTTACTTTTTCAAGTCAGCCATCTTTCCGTAAAGATCAATAAAAGTTAACTTGCACCCGTTACATGTTAATAGTAGAATGAGATTAAAGAACAGATACGATCAAGCCGTAAATAGTATTAAAAAAACATAAGGATAATATAACATGATAGAAGGAACTGCAAAACTATATAAACTGATGGTGCTTTATATGCTCAAAGACTTAAAGCATCCCCTTTCAAACAACAAAATAGTAGATTTTTTTACCAGTGGCGAATATGCCGGATATTTTACCGTACAAGAAGTACTTTCCTCTCTTGTTTCTGACGAATTTATAAATGCTACAGAAAAACAAAATATAACTCTCTATACCATCACAGAACGCGGTCAGATGGCTGCAGATAAGTTCAAAGATGAAATAGCTTTGTCATTCAGAACGGATATAGAAGAATTTCTTAAAAAAAATAAATATGAATTAAAAAATGAAGTATCCGTAACAAGCGAATACTTCAAAAACAAAATGGGAGAATATACCTGTATATGCAAAGTAAAAGAAAAAAGATCCACACTTATAGACTTATCGCTCTCTGTTCCCCTTGAGGAAAATGCTAAAAGCATATGTGATAACTGGAAAGATAAAAGTACTGAGATTTATAAAAATGTTATGGGAATACTTCTCTCATAAGACATTTCAGGTCATAACACTTTCTATCACCTGCCATACCTCCTCAATATTCTCTTTTTTCAGAGAAGATGTCATGATCAGCACATCATCCGGCTTCATACCATATGTCTGCCGGATGATCTTTTTATTCTTCTCTATATCGTTCTTTTTCAGTTTGTCAGATTTCGTTGCTATCACTACAGGTCTGTACCCGGATCTGCACACCCAGTCAAACATCTGCCTGTCAGAAGCAGTGGGAGGATGCCGGCTGTCATTAAGCAGGAAAACTGCTTTGAGGGACCCGGATCCTTTAAGATATCGTTCTACCATCCTGCCCCATTGTTCCTTAACTTTTACTGATGCCTTAGTATATCCATACCCCGGTAGATCCACGAGATATAATATATCATTTATATTATAATAATTGATAGTCTGTGTCTTTCCGGGTGAAGCAGATACCCTTGCATAAGCTTTTCTGTTCATAAGAGCATTTATAAGCGAAGACTTTCCTACATTGGAACGTCCTGCAAGGGCTACTTCCGGCATATCGGTCTCCGGGAGTTTACTGGTAACACCGGCAACTATATCAAGACTAACCTTTTTTATGACCATTTAATCATACCTTTTTTATTTTTTTACATTAGTAATCAGCCACCATTAACCAAAAAAAGGACATGGGTACATACCTGATGTCATTAAGAAAGAGCAACTCTCATCAAACAAGAGCTTTATCAAGAACCTCTTTCATTTTAGCAACAAATATGATCTCAAGATCCCCGGTTATCTCATCATCCAGGCTTTCTATATCACTCTTGTTCGCCATGGGTACTATAACCCTTTTCATACCCCCCTTACCTGCAGCAACAAGTTTTTCTTTTAGTCCCCCCACAGGCAATACCATTCCTCTCAAGGTTATCTCTCCGGTCATTGCAAGTTCTCCGTCTATTTTTCTGCCCGTAATAGCCGAATATATTGCAGTAGCCATTGTAATACCGGCAGACGGTCCGTCTTTCGGAACCGCCCCTTCGGGTATATGCAGGTGTATCGTTAAATTATCAAAATAATCATCGGCTTTATCTCTTATTACCGATCTGACATATGAAAGTGCTATCCTTGCGGATTCTTTCATAACATCGCCCATCTGACCCGTTAATATCAGGCTTTCATGTCCCTGCATAGTACCTACTTCTATCTCAAGAACGGTCCCGCCTACGCTGGTCCATGCAAGCCCGTGTATTATGCCGACTGCAGGCTTATGTGAATACTTAGGGGCAGGCACCCTGTCTGTTCCCAGAAATTCCTCAAGATTATTTTTTGTTACTCTGATAGTGTCTTTTCTAAGTTCTCCTCCATCATATAGTTTGGTTACAGCCTTTCTGCAAATGGCCGCTATTTTTCTTTCCAGAGTCCTTACCCCTGCTTCCGCAGTATACTGCGTAATGATAGAACTTATGCACGAATCACTTATCTTAAGCTGACCTTTAGTAAGACCGTTTTTTACGATCTGTTTAGGGATAAGATGCTCTTTCGCTATATGGATCTTTTCTTTTTCAGTATAGCTGTTAAGCTCAATAACCTCCATCCTGTCAAGGAGAGGCTGGCTTATCTGGGACAGATCATTTGCTGTAGTAATAAAAAGCACCTCTGAAAGATCTACGGGCAATTCCACATAATGGTCCGTAAATTTCGAGTTTTGCTCAGGGTCCAGAACTTCCAAAAGGGATGCCTGGGTGTCACCGTGTGAATAGTCATTGCTGATCTTATCTATTTCATCCAATAAGATAAGGGGATTCTTCACCCCTGCGTCGATAAGACCGTTTATTATCCTTCCCGGAATAGCTCCCACATATGTTCTTCTGTGACCGCGTATCTCTGCTTCATCCCGTACACCCCCAAGAGAGATCCTGATATATTTTTTATCCATAGCCCTTGCCACGGATTGTGCAATGGAAGTCTTACCTGTTCCGGGAGGTCCTGCCAGACAAAGAATAGGAGCATCACCTTTATTGGTAATATTCCTTACAGCGAGAGCTTCTACAACCCGTTCTTTAACTTTTTCCAGACCATAATGATCTTCATCAAGGGTCTTTCTGACCTTTTCCACATCACCCGTTTCTTCAGACATGGTTTCCCATGGTATATCCAGAAGTGTTGTTATATAGCTTCTTGATACATTTGCTTCAGGAGAATTCGAAGAAAGCTTTTTAAATCTTTTTATTTCTTTTTCTATCTTTTCCTTTATTTCAGGTGCAGCATCAAGTTTCTTACAACGACCGGAAAGTTCATCAGATTCACTTTCCGAGGACTCACCATCAAGCTCTTCATTTAAAACCTTGATCTGCTCCCTCAGAACAAAATCTTTATGACTCTTGTCAAGATTCTTCTTAACTTTCGCATCAATATGCGCTTTAAGCTTGTTCACCTGGATTTCGGTATTCAAAGCGCCTGCCAGTATTTCAAATCTGTGATTGATACTGGAAAGTTCAAGAAAAGTTTGTTTTACTTTATAATCTATATTTAATGATCCGGCTATGGCTTCTAAAAACTCCGATAAGTTTTCTATTTCAAGAAATTTACCGATATATCTTTCAACAACACCCCCTCTGTTCATGGAATGTTTAATAATTGTAAAGTATTCGGTCACTAGCTCATTCATTTCTTTTCTGATGGCACTTGCTAAAACCGGATCGTTTTGAGCTTCTTTTTCCATAACCATACGGTTTTCGGGGATAACTATGGCTTCTGAAGGTCTTTTTTCATGGTCTATATCCGAAATAGTTGCTTTTGTTATGCCCTTTAGTGTTACATTCACACTGCCGTCGCTATTGCTTTTTATATCAGTTATGTCGGAAATCGTACCCACCGGAAAGGGCTCGCCTGTATCTTTATTTCTTTCCGTAACTAAAAAAACTCTTTTATCGTCCTTCGCTGCAATATCACTTAATGCTTTGGC
>CACZTF010000067.1 GCA_902784025.1 uncultured Lachnospiraceae bacterium | reverse complement strand
TTGTGTTTTACTCCTGTAAAAAAAGCACCGTTTTGAAGACGGCTTGAGTATAATATCACTTTGCATACACCTTGTCAACAACTTTTTCGGTGTTTTTTTTATTTATTTTAAAGTCTTTTTCAGACTGTTTCTATATATAGTTATTTTATTTCATTTCCTGAGGCAAAAACACCATATAGAGGAAAATTAAAAGAAAAAATATTTAAAAAAAAGACCGATCACGATCAGCCTTTTACTATATTTATCATAGATAATACATTATTTTCTCTTCTTTCTCTTACGACCCACAAGTATTCCTGAAACGACACCTCCGCCGGCCGCTATAGCGAGCGCTATCCAGATCCCCACATTATTGGTATCCCCGGAAAACGCTGCCGTCACTCTTTTAGTCCCGCCTGCAGGTACAGTCCTCGTGATATACTTATAAGTTGTATATGTATAAGTTTTATACACATATTGTGTCACATACTCGGTTTTTGTTTCTTCTCTGGTAACTGTATTGGTCTTTTTTTGTTTCTCTTTGGGATTTTTCTGCTCTCCAAAACTCAAAAATCCATTAAAAGCCACCGTCTCTTTTCCTTCTATCTCTATATCTTTTGTAGGCTTATATTCTTTTCCTTTATAAATAAGCTTAATATCATCAGCAAATTCATAACCTTCCGTCGTCATGAACATTACTGAATAGTTATATTTATCGCCCGCATCCACGGTCTCAAGAAGACTGATCCCCTTATCCCGGATCGTCTTGTTTATATCATCTGAGTTTGTGATACCTTTTGTGTCATATTCATTTATCCAGATCTCTGCAAGCAGGAAAAATCTGTGGTCAGTATTGTCCTTCACATGTCCTGTAAACTTAACGGGTTTACCCGGCTCCAGTACTTCGGTAACATCTAACAGCTCCACCTCATGTATAAGATAGTACTCAAATTCCGCACTGACCATAACAGGATAATCCGGTATTATAAATGTACCATCCTCAGTCAGACCCAGTTCTTTTGTTATGTCCTTGCCATCCAGATTTCTTATTACCCAGTTACGCAGCGCATATCCCTTATGGGGTTCGCCTTTCAGGGTTATCTTTTCTCCGGTTTTCATCTCCCCGCTTTCTGTTGTCCCGCTTATCTCCCCGTCAGGCGACGGAACAAAATTGACAAGGTCTAAATTGTACACAGGATCGTCCGAATTATCCGTTTCACTGCTTTCGTCACTTTGGGAGTTTGTATCCCCGCCATCTGCCGGATCAGTTTCACCGTCGTCAATATCTTCTCCGTCCCCGCTTTCCGGATCCGTATCCTCCTCAGTAACGATAACGGAAACTGTCTTGACCGTATTGCCCTCCCCGTCAGATATGACAAGTTCATGCTCTCCCGGGGTATAAACCACCAGGGTGAGTTCCAAAAGGTAACTCTCGCCCGATCCATCCGGTGTATTGCTCTCGCTTAAAGGATAGTGATCTATATCAGCTTCCGTAAACGAAAAAGAGTAATCTCCGGTTTTAAGAACAGCACTCACATCAAAACTATCACCGGATTCTATAGTGAACACCTCATCTGCCGCCATGACTTCATACGGCAAAAATCCTGACGAAAGCACCGGGGTCACACAAAAGAAAGCCCCCGCGAACAATGCACTTACCGCAAGCCTTTTAATCTTTTTCATAGTCAACACTTCCTAAAAACAATATCTCATTACGAAAAAAAAATACATACTCTTTCAGTTTCATTCTACTACTTTGACAAATAATATGCAAGCGTAACAACTCTTGATCATCACAGACATTCTTGCCATGATTAAGTCTTTCATTAAGGTCGGTAAGAGCTTTTCAACGATACGATCCTGTTAAATACCGGCCTGCCGTCCTCTGACTCCTGCTCATCAGCAATAAAGTATCCGTTTCGTACGAACTGGAACCTCTCACCGGGTTTTATCTTATTTACATAAGGCTCGAATACTGCATTTTCCACTTCTACCAGGGAATCCGGATTCAGATTCAGGTTTCCTTCCTCGTCATAAACCCCCTTCTCCTGATCGGTAAGGGTATCATAAAGCCTTACCTTGGCATTTACTCCCTCCGCAGCACTTACCCAGTGGATGGTCCCCTTTACTTTACGGATCTCACAGTTGCCTCCCCTGGTCTCAGGGTCATACTCACAATGGATGACGGTCACATTCCCGTCAGCATCCTTTTCCAGCCCCACACATTTAAGAAAATAAGCATTCATAAAGCGGACTTCGTTTCCGGGGAAGAGCCTGAAATATTTTTTAGGAGGATCCTCCATAAAATCTTCTCTTTCTATATACAGTTCCTTTGTAAAAGGTACCTGACGCATTCCCAGTTCTTCGTTTTCCATATTGTTGGGAACTTCAAGCATCTCCGTCTGTCCCTCGGGATAATTGTCTATCACAATTTTAACGGGATCCAGAACTGCCATGATACGCTTGGTCTTCAGCTTCAGATCCTCGCGTATGGCGTACTCAAGCATAGGAAGTTCAACCTCCCCCTGGGCCTTGGTGACGCCCACCATTTCCACAAATGTCTTTATGGACTCAGGGGTGTAGCCTCTCCTGCGAAGCCCGCTGATAGTCAGCAGTCTGGGATCACTCCAGCTGTCCACTACTCCGTCATCAACAAGCTTCTTTATATACCTCTTTCCCGTCACGGAATCCTTGATATACAGTTTTGCAAACTCGATCTGCTGAGGCGGATTCTCAAATCCCACATTTTCCACGAACCAGTCATAAAGAGGCCTGTGATCCTCAAACTCCAGGGTACAAAGGGAATGGGTGATCCCTTCAAATGCGTCCTCAAGAGGATGTGCAAAATCGTACATGGGGTAAATGCACCATTTGTCCCCGGTTCTGTGGTGTGTCAGTCTGGCGATCCGGTAGATAACAGGGTCACGCATATTTATGTTGCCTGCAGCCATGTCTATCTTTGCACGAAGCACCTTTTCACCGTCGGCATATTTACCTTCTTTCATTTCTTCGAAAAGTTTCAGGTTTTCCTCTATGCTTCTGTTACGGTAAGGACTTTCCTTTCCGGGCTCAGTAAGGGTGCCTCTGGATTCTCTTATCTCATCGGCAGTGAGGTCGCAGACAAAAGCCTTGCCGGCCTTTATAAGAGTAACGGCAGCCTCATACATCTTATCGAAATAATCGGAAGCATACAGCACGTCTCCGTCCCACTTTGCCCCAAGCCACTTTACGTCTTCCTTGATGGACTCGGCAAATTCTTCCTTTTCTTTCACGGGGTTGGTGTCGTCAAAACGGAAATTGAACTGCCCGTTGTATTCCTGAGCGATTCCGTAATTGAGAG
>CACZTF010000066.1 GCA_902784025.1 uncultured Lachnospiraceae bacterium | reverse complement strand
TATTCAGCCGGGATATGGTAAGATTGCTGTTAAGGGTAAAGGTAAATATACCGGCACACGTACCTTAACGTTTATTATTAAGCCCAAAAAGGCGAAGATCAAATCAGTAGTGTCTTCGGCGAAAAAGAAGATGACAGTAAAAATAGTGAAGGATTCAAGCGTAACAGGTTATCAGATCAGCTATGCTAAGAATTCAAAATTTACTGGTGCAAAGTCTAAATCATCTACGTCGACGAGTAAGACATTATCGGTTGCGTCAGGAAAGTATTATGTTCGCGTCAGAGCTTATGTAAAATCCGGATCAAAAACAATTTATGGTGAATGGAGCAAAACCGTGAGTGTCAAGGTAAAGTGATCAATAAATACTACAGTGGTGGCAGAGCAAGTGTTGATGTCGGTATCGGTAAACGTGTTAGTACTGGCGGATATGATCCTGTTTCATGAAGGGATACGGATATGAACGATAAAGGTGGAGGCTCAGGTCTCGTAATTCTACTCATTCTAATTGTTGCCCTGATCGTTGCCTTCCTTGCTGTGAAGAACATGTCATCCTTAAGGAGTTCTTCTGCTCCCGGCGTGGGGGAGACCGGAGATTCGGTTCAGCAGGCACAGAGCCTGGTCGATCAGATCAACCAGCTACAGCAGCAGGCTGGGCAGGGGCCGTGAGAATTTTGTGCGGGTTTTGAGTAAAGAGCTGCTGCTTCCGATGCTCGTTTTCTTTATATGAATCTTTCAGTGATCTTTCAATGATCTTTCAAGGAGGGGCTGTTTTGAAAAAGAAAATATTACTTTCACTTTTAATCATATCAATTCTTACAACTATTCTCCCTGCAACCAATATCTTTGCCGGCGGTTATGCGGCAATCCTTTATATCAAGTGGGTGGAGTATCAGGCGGATCTCAAAACAACTTCAATTATTCTCAGTGACGAAAATCTCATGAATAGTGAAAAACCTGAAGTCATCATACCGGATGGGACAAAAAGAGCTTCAGAATACACACATTATACTGACCAGGAGAATTCAAAAGGCTACGTTAAGGAATGGATTAATGATAATATTTATTTAAAGCATCTATACCTGGCTTTTGATGAAAAAAACAATTGCCTGCAAGCGGGGAAATACAAATTAACACCGGATTTCATTATCCCTGAAGGATATGAATACGATGACACATTTCGCACCAGAGATGATTTGAGCGTTACGATCACACAGAAAGAGGTAGATGAATACTGGCAGATGGTAAGTCAACCGGGTGGTGGAACCATGTATTGGGTAATTGAAATACCGGTGAAAGAAGCTGGAAAGACATCTAAGGCTCTTGCAAAACCACCTGTTCCAAGACTCCATGCAGAAGAAGCAACGGCATATGTCGCAATTGATTATAAGGCTCCGGACTTTGAATCCTATGAGATACAGTATTCTACAAAGAGTAATTCCGGGTTTAAAACATGTTCGACGAGCAATTATGTAAGATATGGAAGCGTAAAAGCGTTTCAGCATGGCAAAACCTATTACTTCCGTGCCCGCACTGTCAGAGAGATAGCAGGAAAAAAGTATTACAGTAAGTGGACTTCTGTTAAAAAGGCGAAGGTTAATAAAGTTGGTCAATATAACAAACTA
This sequence comes from uncultured Lachnospiraceae bacterium, assembly GCA_902784025.1. Taxonomy (GTDB): domain Bacteria; phylum Bacillota; class Clostridia; order Lachnospirales; family Lachnospiraceae; genus UBA4285. The sequence goes on along the minus strand of CACZTF010000066.1, from coordinate 698 downwards.
AGTCTCTGGCTGGATGCCCCATTTAGATATCAAACGGATTTGTTTTTACAGGACAAGCTGAAAAATAGACTACGAAATAAGTGGAAGATCATTTACAAGTATTCGACCAAGAAAAACGGTACATATAAAACCATAAAAGGCACTTATCAATCTCCGTGTAAAGTCGAGACTCTTCAGGAAAAAGCCGGGATGAAAAAAGGCAAGACGTATTATCTTAAGGGAATAGTCAAAGTCCCATGTGAGGACGGAACTTACGTAACAGTTGTGACGAGTGCATTGAAATATGTAGGAAAATGATTAGGCAAAAGGAGCCGTCGCATGGTGGCACATTTGCCATATACAACTGAAGTGGGTTTGTTGTACCCGGGGCTTTCAGCCCCGGGTACATAAATTATATTATTATAAAGAGGGAGGTTATTCAAAATGAAGTTATTTAGGGCTTGCTGAACAGGATTAAATAAGCCTAAGAAATCGTTGTAAATACTGAATTTATCATGGAGAAGAAGGTGCCTGGCACCGCGATGACACCGCGATGGAAATGTGATAAACTCTTCCGGATATCGACGCCAGTAAACATGACAGGAAATTTTCAGCCAGGTACTGATTCTTGAATAATGCTTCAGAACAGCGGGAGAACTGTGTAAGGTACTGCGATGAGTATGACCAGTCATGTTGGTGTTTTTTTGATAGCCCGTACT
>CACZTF010000065.1 GCA_902784025.1 uncultured Lachnospiraceae bacterium | reverse complement strand
GCCACGATTTGTTCTGCGTATACGCGGTTGAGGTGTAACAACAGTATCAGTGTCCTCAGTTGGCTCTATCTCTTTTTCTGTAACCTCTACTTTACCGATGAAGGGCAAAACTGGTAGTAAGCAAGATTGGGCAACACTGGTTCTGTAGATTTTTTTCTTGTCAAATCCAATAGCAAAGGCCGAATAATCGGGATCGTATGGATCCTTAGTACTTGTCCACAATGCGCCTCCATCTCCTATTTCGCTCGTTTTTTCTTTAAGATTCTTGAAAAGAAAGGTTTGGCATTCTTTTCTATCGAAGATTTCTCCATCACTAATTTCTCTAGCATTTTTTAATAAATATGCTTGAGATCCTAACGGTACAATACTTACATAAAGGCCATTCTGAGGATCGAATTTGTAGCGAAAAGCTGAACACAGCCAACTATTTTTAAAGCGTAAAGCATAGATTACGCCATCACCTTTACAAAAATAAGATGATTTTGCAGCATAAGGAGCTTTGTCAAACATTCCAAATTGTAAGGTATCTGTATCTTCCGTTTCGTAACGTGTATCAAATTTTTTGTCGCTTGAAGGGAAAATGCAATTCATATTATTCATCGTTGGTAGGTGAAAATCATGGTCACCGTCATTGAAACAGGCCTTCATATTTGCGTCATCGAAACTAAATACTCCAGGTTCATTATTGTGGCTAGTCATAAAACTACCTTCTTGGTCGAGGTAATCCTCACTGATAAAGTCAGAAGGTATAGAATCTGGGATATTTTCGATGTTTAGGATTGGTTGGCAAACTGTGAAGGTTTTATTATGCCTTTCATCTTCTGGGCAAACCATTGTAAATTCCAGATTTCGTTCAACGATTCCCAAATTTTTGTTTAGTTTAATCTCGTAATTAGATACTCCACCGTCTTCAGATTTCTTTTCTACAATACCATATTTTAAAATAGCATCATCATACTTTAATAAAGGGGCATTTGGATTTCCTTTTGCATAGACCTGTATTACAGGATTGGCTGGATTTATCTGATAAACTTTCTCTGTATCACTAGATTTATCTGTTTTAATATTTTCACCATAGATATTATAGTGCATATAAGTCATATTTTTCTTATATGTTTTTTCTATGTCGACAAACGGGCGAATGAAACATGTCGACATACGTTGAGAAGAAATTGTTACTGTTTCGTTATTGATGTTTAGAAATTCCTCATTATTTATATAATAAGAAACACCTCCACTATAAACAGGCAATACAATCACCTGTTTGCCAGTTTGCCCGTTCCACCATTCATCATCATCTATGTCTTTTACCTTCTTTATACGAGAGTCTGCGCCTATATACTTCATGGTGACAGTAAGTTTCGTTTCGCTTAAATCATAACGATATGCCCAACGATCCGGATTGTCTTCTCCCTTTTTCTCGATATTGTCTTTAAACCTCAACGCATAAATTGTATTCTTACCCTTGCTAATATAGTCTGAATAGAAAGACTTTCCCCCATTATGCCCAATCTTTACAAACTCCAAATTATTATATAGTTTACTCGATTTATTAAATAGTGGCATTTCGTCTTTTGGCCCTAACTTATAAGGCGCAGCAATAAATGACATTTCGCTCGCTGTTGGCATTCGATAAACAACCCCATCTATTTCCCAGATCGTGTTTTTTCTATTGCCATTTACTAAAGCTGGGTTAGAATTATCCTCATTAGTAAAGCTGGCCTCGTTAGAAGCAAGATTATTTTTTGCAAATAGATCCCAATGATTCTGTTTCATTTGCTCAGTACGTACCTTTTCGGCATACTCAGCATCATTTTGGCATAAATTATCAATCTGCTCCTTATTGCTGGGTAATGTATAGGTGGAAACTTGAGCATTGGCTGTCAACCAATTAAGACATATTAATGTCAAAACAAGTATTCTATTTTCCTTCATAATATATTATTGAAGTTTAATCGGAGTTAACTTTGTGTAATTCTTGATTACTACATTGATAAAACCATAATAGTCATCTTCTGAAACATTTGTGATACTGCCGTTCTGTGATTTTGC
>CACZTF010000064.1 GCA_902784025.1 uncultured Lachnospiraceae bacterium | reverse complement strand
GACCTGTACATAAAGAAAATGAGATCAGGATACACTGTGACGCAGATCTTATGATAGAAACGCTTCTTAAGAAAGGTCCTTCTTATGAACATAAGGATTGGATCGAAAAATGCTCCCGCATAAAAGAAAGTCTTCAAAAATTTGACAGGGATCTTAACAGAGAACCTAATAATTTCGTTGAGCTTATATCTGACACCATTCCTTCAGACAGCGTGGTGGCAGTGGATGTGGGACAGCATATGATGTGGTCGCTGCAGTCGTTTAACAACAAGGGACAGAGGGTTCTGTATTCCGGAGGGCACGGTGCCATGGGCTTTGCCCTTCCGGCTGCGATCGGTGCATGTTATGCATCACCCGGTAAACCCGTGTTTTGTATTGCAGGGGACGGGGCCATGCAGATGAATATACAGGAACTGCAGTGGGTAAAAAGGGAGAATCTGCCTGTATCGATCATAGTCTTCAATAATCAGGCTCTGGGACTGATACGACAGCAGCAGACTGACTTCTTCGAATCCAGATTCTACGGATCCCTGGATTCAGGCGGTTTTAATTCGCCGGATTTTGCAAAAGTAGCACAGGCATATGGCATAAACAGCCATAAAGTGAAAAGTCCCGGGGAACTGTCCGTGATCCTGAATGATAAGGACAGACCGCTGCCGGAGCTTATAGAAATTATTCTCCCGGATAATACTTCGGCACTTCCGAAAACCTTTTTCGGAGATCCGATGACAGATCAAAAGCCTTATATCACTGAAGCTCTCAGAAAAGAATTGGAGGAATTATAATGAAAACAGTTATTACATACGGTACCTTTGACCTGTTTCATAAGGGACATTACAATATTCTTAAAAGGGCAAAAGAATTAGGGGATTATCTTATCGTTGGAGTGACCAGTGAAAATTTTGATATAGACAGGGGTAAGCTGAATGTTAAAGACAGCCTGATGAAAAGGATAGAAAACGTCAGGAATTCAGGATTTGCGGATAAGATAATCGTTGAGGAATATCAAGGACAGAAGCTGAGAGATATCAAGAAGTATAAGGTTGATATTTTTGCGATCGGTTCCGACTGGATAGGCAAGTTTGACTATATTCAGGAATACTGCAAGATAGTATATCTTGAACGTACTAAAAACATAAGTTCCACACAGCTGAGAAACGAAGGGAAAATATATAAAATAGGCATAGCGACCAACAGGGAAGACGATAATGAAACCATCGTTGAATCCAAACTGGTGAGCGGCCTCAGCTGCGAGGGGGTTTTTCATCCTGACAAAAAAAAGGCTAAAGCGTTTGGCCAGAAACATCAGCTGGATTACTGGACAGATGATTTTGACACCCTTTTGGATAAGTCTGACATACTGTTTTTTCAGATGGAGCCCGGTTCAGGAGGAGATTTTAAGGATTATCTGATGCGCGCTATCGAAATGAAGAAGTATGTTATTTATGACGGGTACAGCTTAGAGGATCCCAAAGATATTATAGCGCTTCATAAGAGAGCAAAAGAAAAAAAATGTCCTGTATTTGATAATATCAGCATTGCTTATAACAGACAGTTTGACCAGCTTTTATGGTATCTGAAAGGAAATATCGTCGGAAATCTGTGCAGTCTGAATATCAATGTGGATTCGAATGTTTTTGAAAACGGAGAGCAGAATACCGACAAGATATTATATCTGTCCCTTTACGTAGCAACCAAGATCTTTGACGGAAGGATCAAAAAATTAAGTAAATTTATAAGTAAAGACGGAAATTATTATTCTGTGTATTTTGTTACAGATGAGGGTGAAGTTAAGATAAATATAGGCGCAGGGTATGAGATAGAAAGCGGTCTGGAGGTTATAGGAGAAACCGGACGTCTCTTTATTCCTGATGACTGGTGGAACCTGAGATATTACAGGATAAAGCACTATAATAAGGAGTTTATGCAGAGATACAGCTTTAATCATGACGGAAACGGAAAAAGATATCTGTTTATGGAAGTCATTTCCGTCATAGAAAGCGGAAAGTATCCTAAATATAAGGTTCTTGAAGAGGATTCTGTAAAGATCATGAAGCTTATAAAAAAGCTGAAGGATATGTGATCATTTAAGGAGCGGGATATGGGTAAAACGTATTTGATAACAGGCGGAACTGACGGAATAGGAAAAGCTATAGTAAAAAAGATACTGGCCGTATCTGAAGATGATAATGATGTTATTTACGTTAATTACGGACATAACGAAGAAAAAGCAAAGGCTCTGATATCGGAAATTGACAAAGAACAGCGGCATAAGTTGCAGCTTGTAAAGGCCGATATGGGCTCTGAAGAGGGGCTTGAGAGTCTTTTTGATCATTTTCAAAGTAACGATATTTTCCTTGATCATATCGTTCTGAATGTTGGCATTTCGCAGTACGCGAAATTTGATGATTACACATTTGATATGTGGAATAAGATCATGCAGACTAATCTTACGGTTCCGGTATTTCTTCTGCAGAAATTTAAAAACCGCATGAACCAAAACGGAAGCGTTCTCCTTATGGGATCATACGCAGGAAGAAAAGAGTACAGCTCCAGTGTTGTATACAGTATATCTAAAGCGGGGGTTGTATTTTTAGCAAAGGTTCTTGTTAAAGAACTTGAGTCAAAAGGCATAAGGATAAATGCAGTAGCTCCCGGTTTTATAGATACTTCATGGCAGGCATCACGGGCTCCTGAGGTTAGAGAGAGGATAGAGAAAAAAATAGCGCTGCACAGATTTGGTACGCCTGAAGAGGTAGCGGATATTACAGTGTCAGTTCTGTTAAACACATATATGAATGGTGCTATTATAGATATACACGGTGGTTATGAGTATTTTTAACTGTATCGGCAAAACAGTTCAAATAGTTATCAGCTGCAAAAAATGACAAAACAGTTATACATTTGATATTATGATCATCATTTTTTGTGTGGAGGAAACATTCTATGGAAAAAATAAAACTTGTTATATGGGATCTTGATGAGACCTTTTGGAAAGGAACGATTTCAGACGGAGAAGTAGAGCCTATTCCTGAAAATATAGAAATAGTAAAGAAGCTTACTGACAGAGGAATAGTGAATTCCATCTGTTCAAAAAATGATCATGAAGTTGCAAAAAATGAGCTTATAAAAGAAGGGGTATGGGATTATTTTGTTTTCTCTTCCATAGATTGGACTGCAAAAGGGGCCAGGGTGAAACAGATCATCGAAGATATGAATCTTCGTCCCGTAAATGTTATTTTTGTAGACGATAATATCAACAACCTTAAAGAAGCTTCTTACATTACCGAAGGACTTCAGACAGCTTTGCCGGACGAGTTCATTAAGCTTACAAAGGACAAGGCTTTTGAGGGTAAGGATGATTCTGACCATACAAGACTTAAACAGTACAAGATCCTGGAAACAAAGACTGAGGCCAGAAAAAACAGCGCTTCCAATGAAGAGTTTCTTTATCAGTCCGAAATAAAGGTTGAACTGTTCGAGGATTGTTCGGATCAGCTTGAAAGGATACATGAGATGATCCACCGGAACAACCAGCTGAATTATACCAAGGACAGAATAACAGAGGAAGAGGTAAAAAAGATTTTTACTGATCCTGATATCAGAAGCGGATATGTCAAGGTTAAGGATAAATACGGAGACCACGGTATTGTAGGCTGTTATGCCGTGAAAGACGGTAAAACTCTTCAGCTGGTTCTTTCATGCAGGATCCTCGGAATGGGGGTGGAACAGTGGCTGTATTCAGAACTTGGATATCCCGAGTTAAAGGTTGAGGGTGAGGTTGCGTCCGAGCTGAACAAGAATGACAGACCCGGATGGATAAACATGGAAACATCCCCCAACTCTGAAAATGACGAAGTAAAAGAAAATAAATCTGTAACCGGCAAAAGATTCATAGCGTACGGAACATGTCCTTTACGACCGGTATGGGCATATATAGAGCCGCAGCTTACGGATCCTGTCTTCGCTGAGATCGATCCCGGACCCTCTGTATGTAACCTTGGGGTTATCGCACGGGAGGATGAGGGTATAAAGAAAGAGTGGCTGGATCAGGTTAAGATACTTGACGGAAGATATACATTCTATCCTGATGTTTTTGATGAAGACACAGGTTTTGTTTTCATCACTTTAGACGGTGAGTTCACGACTTATAAATATACTTCGAAAAAAACCGGTAAGAGATTTTATTCAAGAGTAGCCCTTTCGTCAGATAATGCATCGAAAAACATACTGGAAGAATACAGTCGTGAAAAAGTAAGTATTGAAGATATAAAGGAAGAGCTTGTCTATGTACTGGAGCATTTACACAAAGGATGTAAGCTTCTGCTCATGACAGTTCCGGAGGTTGTGTTCCCTTCATTAGGAGAGGATGAGGATTACCGCAGCCGCATCAGATTAAATGAACTTGCGGAAGAGCTTGACAGAAACTTTGATAATCTCTATCTGATAGACATAAGAAAATATGCCAAGAGTCCGGCGGATTTTTTCGATACTTGCAGCAATCATTATAACAGGGTCGTGGGAAGCAGGATAGCTAATGAAATGATGAAGGTCATCAATTCATCAGATTCCGGTATATCCTTTGAAGATAATTCTGATCCGGATCTTAAAGATAATATCATGGGTGATGCTCCGGAAAATGCTGTTTATAAAGAAGTCAGCGATAAAGAGTTTGGAGAGATAAAAACCTGTGCTTTCATCCGAAACGGGATCATGGTATCTAAAGTTATGCGTGAAGGTTCAGATAATAGTGATTATGAATATAAACACGTTTTTGTAAGAGGACGTTTTATTGAAAACGAAACGGATTGGTCAGATAAGGAAGAGTCTTTTATCAATATTGACAAAACAGGTATATGGTGGGTAACAGTCTATATAAGAAAGTCTGCTTCTCCGGATCCGGAATTAAGAATAGAAAACAGCAAGATCGATTACAGTATACAGAGGATAATAGAATTTTTTGATCCGGAATATTCAATGTATACTGAAAATATTCCTCATGTCAGCGGTAAACTGGTAAGCGGAATTATCTCCGATTCCGAAAAAGCGGATAAAGTATTTCGTATGAACAACAGACTGTTGTCTGAGATCGCGGCAAGCGGAGTGAATTTTGCCGACTATTTTAAAGAATCGGATATCGGTGAAATATCGGTCTTTACTGACAGAAGGACAGGAGAGATCATCATTCCGTTTATTCTTTCTGCAGGTATCAGGATAAAAAATGTTTATTCTGCGGATTCAAAACTGTTCACCTTTGACTGTACCTATGGTGATATACAGGTGAAGCATCTTAATAAAGATATTGATCTGACTGAAAAAGACGATCTTTTATTTGCTACAGACCATTATCAGTGGAAATTGTTTTTGTCACTTTTTGATAAAACAGGATGCAGGATACACTGGCTGAATAAGATACTGTGTTGTACAAAAACAAATATCTTTATGAAGCGTTTCCTTGAGAAGAATCCGGGCATGATCAGTCCTGTTGTCGTAAGAAGCGGTGCGGTAAAACGTTTTTACGGTATGTCATTTACATTTGTCAATCCTTTTGAAAGAAAACTGGAGAAGCTGGATAATGATATTCTTACAAAGAAATTAAAAAATAATAAGTTTATCGCACCTTATTACAAGACCCACAAGGAAGAGCTGCTTCAGACACTGGTAAAACCCGCGTCCAAAAAGGATAAGGAAAAGGGTATATCAAAATTTAAGAACATAAGCAGCGATTATCTTAATATCAAGGGCGGTGTGCGAAAAACTGCCGGCAATCCCAAAGAATATGAGGGGACAGTATATGTTTTCGGTGGAAGACTTGCTTTCGGTTCAGGTGTCAGGGATGAGAAAACCATAGCTTCTTATATCACATCTATGCTGGAAGAACCTTACAGAGTAGTAAATTACGCAAATTCGTGGGGTATATCAAACTTTTCCGAGACCCTGAATCTTATGGAAAGCATAGACTACGAGGAGAATGATATAGTCGTTCTTATTACAGAAAACTGGTTACATGAAAGCTGGGCGCCCCGGACCCATTGGTTTGAGTGGGATGCTTTAAACGAAAACGAAGTCATTAAAGTGGATACTTTCCCGGCATTCAAGAATCCTGACAGAGGTGATTATTTTATCCTGCCCTATGCATATTCTCCGGAAGGAAACAAAAAGGTGGCAGAACTTATAGTGGAAGGAATCCGCAGTTCTATCAAAGATGCCGGAATAAAAGATGCAGATGCTGAAAACAGCCTGTCTGTTGAGCTGCAGATGCTTAAAGAGAAAGTTGATGAATTGAATAAAAAAATGAATGATATAGTATTCGTTTAATATACGGATAATATATTTATACGGATCAAATCGGGCTGTGAAAAAAACACAGCCTTTTATTTTGTGACAGATATGAAAAAAATAAAAAACACAGTGATCCGAAAGTCAAAAAATCATTAAATATACTTTACCTTTTTTCAGAAAAGTGATATTATTAAGTAATAAGTTTATTTTTTAACAATTAAAAGCGGTTTAGTAGGACATATTTTTTAGTTTAGGTTTTTTGTGTTATATACAGAAGGAGATGGTCAAAGTGAAAAAGTTTTTTGCGATAATAATTGTCGTTTTGTCTGCTGTTTTTATAACCGCGAGCTTTGGTTTGAGGGATACGTACGCTGCTGCATCAAGCAAGGATTTTGTCGTGGCATACTATCCTGATGAAAACAGTCAGGCGTTGTCGACGACTACAAAAGTTGTATTTGGAACAAGTACTAAAACAAAGACTGCCGCTGAGTTAAAATTAAGCAAGAACGGAAGTACATTTGCAGGCTGGAAAGCTTACCGCGACTCGGACGATAAATGGCTCCTGACAGATTCTTCGGGGAATCAGGCGTGGACAAAGGTAAGTAACGGAAATCTCCCTTCAGGGTATACCTATACTCTTTTAAAGGATGGAGTAAAGCTGGCAAAAACATCTGCGGGCGGCACGGTTCATTTTTACGCCCAGTGGAATTCAAGGGATTTCACGGTAATGTATCATAAAGATGACAGCAGTAATGCCCTGTCACAGACAACAAAGATACCTTACGGAACAAGTACCCCGACCCTGACTACGTCAGCGCTTAAGATAAGCAAAAGCGGAAGTACATTTGCAGGATGGAAGGCCTACCGTGACATGGACGACAAATGGCTTCTTACAGATGCTGCCGGAAACCAGGCATGGACGAAGGTAAATAACGGAAACCTGCCTTCAGGGTATACCTATACTCTTTTAAAGGATGGAGTAAAGCTGGCAAAAACATCATCAGGAGGCACGGTCCATTTTTACGCCCAG
>CACZTF010000063.1 GCA_902784025.1 uncultured Lachnospiraceae bacterium | reverse complement strand
CACTGATCCGCAAGCACACCGCCTGCAGCACCTACGATAGCTTTTATCAATCCCATGGCTGTCCTTTCTCCGGAAACACCGGAATCAGTAAATAAATGATCATTAGTTTTCTTATATTGTATTTTATAACAAATCCGGATATTGTTAAAGAGTTTTTTAAAAGGTATATTGTTTCGAAAATCATAAATTAAAAAAAGGCCCCTTCCGGTCCTTTTAGTTTCCTGTCTTTTCCTTTCAGTATGTATAGCGGAGGATAATTCCGGGTCTGTAACAATATCAAAGGATCTTATACTGTACTTCACGAAGTCCCCATCCGTTACAGCTGTCTGCTCCGAAAGCCCTGAAAACACCGGGCTGAAGATCAAGGGCACGGCTGCCGCCTCCCATATTACCAAGGTCATTTATCACTGCTGTTACAGTCTTGCCTCCGTAAGAAATAAGGACTGTATGACCAAGAAGGTCATTTCTTCCCCATGAAAGAGGGATCGCAACTCCCATAGAGCTCTCAGAAACATATGAGCCGTTTGCGGTTATAGAACCGCATCCCGGATCAGTAGCACCGCCGTAGGCAGATGCCACGCCTGAAGACCAGCCTGAAGTATCAACCCCATAGCTTACCTGCGATTCTGCAGCTTCCTGTGCTGCCTTGGCCGCAAATTCTTCTTCAGCTTTTTTCTTTGCTTCTTCTTCAGCCTTTTTTCTGGCCTCTTCTTCAGCTTTCTTTTTAGCTTCCTCTTCAGCCTTTTTTCTGGCCTCTTCCTCTATCTGGGCTTTTGTTTTTCCGTTATTAAGTCCGGAATGTATATCAACATCGGAATGCTTAATATATGATCTGTTCTTATCCTCATCCTCAACGAGAACATGATCTTCGTCACTTCCGACTACTTTCAGCTTATCACCTTTAGCATGGGTGTCTGCAACTTCTTTTGCACTGCTGTCTTTATAACTGTTTGTGTCATCATTCTTTACAGTAGCCTGCACCTTTCCGTTTAAAAGCGCAACAGCCTCTGCTTCATCACCAAAACACAGAGATTCGCTCTTAACAAAGCCTTTGAGCTCTCCGGACTCTATCTCGGTCCATCCCTTTTCGCTCGATACCACTTTAGCTATATTCTTTGCTGCAAGCTTTCCCGTAACTTCAGCGTCGTCAGATGCACTCTTCTTAACATCAAGATCACTTATGGCAACAGCCTTATCTTCAAAGGAATCCTTCTGTGTCTTTTCTGAAACATCAGTGATATCCTCCATCTCTGAATAATTAGTATCTATCTCCACTACGGAATCAGCTACCTGAAGCCGGGATTCCACCGACTCTATACCATCTGCTATTACCGGAACTGCTCCCGTAAAAAAGATCGATCCGATCATAGCTGACACTATTGCGAGCTTCTTTCCTTTAAACTTCATAATCAAAAAATCCTTTCGCAGTTTTTATATATCAAATATAAATATTACAAATATGTTACGTAACATTACGAAAGGATTATAAATGAATTAAATTGGTGTGTCAATTATTTTTATAAAGTACTACACATCATTTATGCGGATAAGTCCCACCAAATCCGCCTGACATCTGGAATAAAGCATATTTTAAACTTTCTGTGAACGCCCCTTTATCTACTCTGATGCTTTCTGAAGTGCTATGCTGACAGCCTCTTTAAACTGATTGCAGGAAACTGTTGCACCGCTTACTGCATCCACTTTATCAAGATCCTTGCTCTTCATATATTCTTGTGCGTAATGATCACAGGCATCTTTTATAGTCTCCCCCATCTCGATATACTCATCTTCTGACATATCATAACCTGATATCACTGCCGTATCAGAAAATTTCTTATTACCGTTTTTATCGAAAGAATCAAATTCTATGTCTTCTATTTCCCTGTCATCGTTTACAGTAAGCCTTACTATGGCATATCCGCCGCCATCATCCTCAGGGCTGTTAGAACTCTGTCCGGTATACGTCCCGGGCTTTAACTCCTCTTCCGGACTTTGATCAACGCCTTTTGTGCAGCCAGTAAAAAAGACCGGCAACATCACCCCCAGCGAAATAAATACAGTTATCTTTTTTTTCATATAAACCTCCGGATGAAATGATCAAAAACAAACACTATCCTTGAAAGCATTTTTATGTATCGGACATTATAACATAACCAGGGTCATGGTAAAACATATTCTGTCGTATTATTTTTATAT
>CACZTF010000062.1 GCA_902784025.1 uncultured Lachnospiraceae bacterium | reverse complement strand
CCTGAAGTATTCTCATAAAAGCCGGCAATCATGCCAGCCCGTTCTGATTCTATACGGAAATAACATCTCGAATCATTTTGAAAAATAAATTTCACCACGCCTGTAACATAGACATATTGATCCAGATAGTCTTTTTTTCGTATCACTTTTGCATCAAGTGCAACGGCATCTTTTTCTATGTGTCTTACTTTTTCCTTATTTGCCAGAAGATAATGGTCAACAAGTTTGCCGTCTTTAAAAGTACATACGCTTCCATAGGGAGCTCCACCGTCATAAGCACGTTCAGTAAACTCAGTTTCAGATTCATATTGTCTGGAAAACCCGTTTCTTTTTCCGTTGCTAAACTCTGTTTCCTCCCATGTTCCATCCGAAAAAGCAAGATTTCCCTTTCCTTCAAAAGTCCCATTCGACCATTCACCGGTATAAGTAAAACCCTGTGTTTCAAATACTCCTTCTCCGTCAGGAACTCCGTTTTTCACTTCACCCGTATAGGTGCCGGAACAATCTTCACCCTTCCAGTGAACAATATAGTTCGAAATAGACGTGGAGCTTTCCGTCTCCTTGTTTTTATTGCCGACACTTTTGATTGCATGGACTATGATGAATAAAAGAAATAAGCATATTCCAGCCGCAATGATTTTGCGGGTTATTTGTTGTTTTGATTTCAGTCCATTCATCCTTTGATTACCATTCATGCAAAGTTTCCTCTCAGTACTTCCCGAACTCAGCCTGCTGTTTAGAACTTGTAAGTTTCCTTAATGCACTTCCAGCATTTATCCTTTTCGCTGAGATTTAAAGAGGTACCGTCTGACAGTGTATATCCTTCAGAGTCCGCCGTCCCCCTGTATACTCCTTTCAGCTGCGGCCATTCAATACCGATATCAGGATCATTCCATGCAAGCCCGCTCTCATCTCCCGGATGATAAAAATCCGTGACCTTATAGACAAACTCAGCAGTCTCACTCAGTACCAGGAACCCGTGCGCAAATCCTTCAGAAATGTAAAATTGTTTTTTATTCTCTTCAGACAGGATCAGGCCAAACCACTTACCAAATGTTTTGCTGTCCTTCCTCAAGTCGACAGCCACATCAAAAACTTCTCCGCGAATCACGCGGACCAGCTTTCCCTGTGGATATTGCTTCTGGAAATGAAGTCCACGTAATACACCCTTAGTGGACATACTTTGGTTATCCTGTACAAACACCATGTCCAGACCGGCTTCATGCATGTCGTTCTGATTATACGTCTCCATAAAGTAGCCTCTGCTGTCTCCATGAACAGCAGGTTCAATTATATACAGTCCCTCAATATCCGTCGAAGTGACCTGAATCTGTCCCAAAGTAATCCTTCCTTTCCGTGTATAGCAGTTTATTACTGTCTCTGCCACTGTTCAATATATCTAGCTACTGCATCCTTCCAATGTGGAAGCGGCTTAAAACCGTTTTCAACGAGTTTTGACTTGTCCAGACGACTGTTAAAGGGTCTTGCGGCTTTGGAAAGCCCGTATTCCTCAGTTGTTACAGGAATAACTTTTGTCGTGTATCCCGCTTGTCTGTAAATCTCACAAGTCAGGTCATACCAGGAAATATAACCGCCCTCATTTGTGGCATGATAGTATCCATATTTTTCTGTTTCGATCATATCGACCAGAAGTCTTGCCAAGTCATAGGTATATGTAGGAGTACCGATCTGATCATTGACCACACGGACAGTATCGTGGTTTTTGCCAACTGTCAGCATAGTCTTTATGAAATTATTCCCGTTTGTTCCGAAAGCCCAGGCAATCCTTACAATAAAGTATTTGTTGAGAGCTTTTGAAACTGCCAGTTCCCCCTCAAGCTTTGACTTTCCGTATACATTAAGAGGGCTGTAATCCTTGCAGTCAGGCTCCCAGGGACAGGTTCCTTTCCCGTCAAACACATAATCCGTACTAATATATACCATCTTGCTATTATTCTCTTTGCAGGCATCGGCAATATTCTTCGTCCCTCCTGCATTAATAGCCATTACCAGTTCCCTCTTATCCGGATCCTCTGCAAGGTCAACGGCTGTCCAGGCAGCACAGTGCACAACAGCGTCGGGAGCTAATTCACGAACAGCAGCAAAAACAGCATCTCTGTCCGTAATATCAAGAGAGACATAGGGCATAACAGTAACAGCGGTGCCATCCGCCACCCCGGAATAAACCTTGGACAGGTCTGTTCCCGTTCCCTCATACTTTCTATCTGCAAGTTCATTCATTACGTCGTGTCCCAGCTGACCGCCGACACCTGTCACTAATACTTTCATCCTGATACTCCCGCAGTTATATTACTGAACTGATTTTGCTTAAAAGCGCATATGATCAAACAAAGTCAACGGTTTCCGTACATTTTCTCATAATAGTTCTGATATTCCCCATCAATGATTGGTTGCCACCAGTCCTGATTATCAAGATACCATCTGATTGTTTTCTTGATTCCATCCTTGAACATGGTTTCGGGAAGCCAACCGAGTTCAGTATGAATCTTTGTGGGATCAATAGCATATCGCAGATCATGACCCTTGCGATCTGTAACATAGGTAATCAGACTCTCCGGCTTCCCAAGTTCTTTACAAATCAGTTTAACAATATCGATGTTCTTCATCTCATTATGTCCGCCGATATTATAAACCTCTCCTACACGTCCTTTGCGCATGACCAGATCAATTGCTTTGCAATGATCTTCCACATACAGCCAGTCACGCACATTGAGCCCTTCACCATATACAGGAAGCGGCTTGTCATGCAATGCATTAATAATCATCAGAGGAATCAGTTTCTCTGGAAAATGGTAGGGGCCGTAATTATTGGAACAACGGCTCACAGATACAGGCAGGCCATATGTTCTTTGATACGCAAGAACAAGCAGATCCGCAGATGCCTTGGAACTGCTGTACGGGCTGCTGGTATGAATCGGCGTTTTCTCTGTGAAAAACAGATCCGGACGATCTATTGGAAGATCACCGTAAACTTCATCTGTAGAAACCTGATGATATCTGGTAATACCATATTTACGGCATGCATCCATCAATACAGAGGTT
>CACZTF010000061.1 GCA_902784025.1 uncultured Lachnospiraceae bacterium | reverse complement strand
TTGATGTCTATCTCCTCGAGCTTTATACCCAGGTTGTCTTCTATTATATTCTCGGTATCGTCTATGATTGTATTCTTGCCAGTCTTTCCGGCCTTCTTCGATGCCGCTATGCCGGTGGTCTTCCCGCCCTTTCCGATCGGTTCTTTGATGTCTATCTCATTGAGCTTTATAGAGTTGTCCTGTATTATATTCTCGGTATCGTCTATGATTGTATTCTTGCCAGTCTTGACGGCATTCTTCGATGCCGCTATGCCGGTGGTCTTTTCGCTCTTTCCGACCGGTTCTTTGATGAGGTTTTCTTCGATTATCTTCCCGGCCTTTTTCGATGCCTTAGCTTTCTTCCCGGCCTTCTTCGCAGCCTTCTTGTCAATCTTTATCTCCGGGAACACAACCTGTTCTTTCTTTATATCATAGGTAGGAACATTATGGAATACTCCCTCTTTCTTTCCCTTGCCCGGGATATAAGTGACATTTTTGAACAATTCACCTGTCATGAAAAGATTATCCAGTTTCTTTTCACGATGATGATTTTCGTAACAGCTATCCACCATAGGTTCTATAGCCGTATTTGCAGCGAAGTTCATGAGGTAATACTTTGCACCGAATTTATTATCCCTGAAATACTGCGTAAGGGTTTTCCCTTTACCCTTTTCATGCCACTCCTTAAACATTTCAGCGGCCGGCTTCTGCTTTATTGCGGAATACAAGTATTTTGAAATGTCCATATATGCGCCGGTTTTATGGTTTTTGAGCCTATTATGCTCGTCAGCCAGCATAATCATTTCATTTCCAATACTGGTAATAGGGCCCAAAATATCCTGAAACGCATCGTATCTCTGATCTTTATTCAGCTTCGGATAATCTGCTTTCAGTTTTTCATCCATAAGGTCTGGAAATGTACAAATCTCCTGCCATGCGTCAAAGACTATATTTCCCAACAGATTTATCTGTAAATATTCCTCAGATTTATCAAAATTTTCATCGTCAAAATCTATATTTTCGGCCAGTTCATCGATTATTTTGACAGCTTCTTTGATTGAATTATAAATGTTATCCACCAGCCATCTTGAACTCTTGTTCTTTCTGTTCGATTTCCTTGCACCCGCTTTGATGGAGTGCTCCACAACCTTATCAAACTCTTCCTGCTTCACCTTCTGAAACTTTTTAGGGTTGAATACATCGTCAAATGAATAGATTCGGTTTCCCTCCTCATCTTTCATTGCGAGAAGATTTAGAGCGGCTATTGAATGGCCGCCTGTTCTGTCAAGCGAAATGGAACCATTGTGGTATTTTGGCTTATCGCGAAGCATTTCTATGGTATATTTATTCCCAAGGAAGCTTTTCTTAAGTTTCTGATTATTGGAGAAAGCATATTTGAAGACTCTCTTTGCATACTCATCGCCCGGCTTGAAGGACTCTTCTTCCGCCTTTTTAAATGCTTCGTAGGCAGACTTATCCTTAGGACTGAGCTTGCCTATGCTATCCATATCGAGAACGCCGCCAAACGCCTTATCTATATCATCAAGAAGTCCGTAAAGCTCTCCGGGTTTCATTCCTTCTGCAAATGTTTCGTATAAAGTCTTATCTCCCTCTTTCTTCTGTAAGAAATCGGCCAGTTTCTTTATCGTTTCGATACCCTTCGACGGATTCGATTTAAGCTGAACAAGTTCAATAACCAGATCTGTAGCATCGCCGTAATAATCTGCAATCGGACTTAGGGACGCATGAACTTTGGAAAAACGCTCTCTAATCTTCTCAACCCATGGATACCATGTATCCTTTGAAGCCACTATCTCCTTAACAGACTTCGGACCCTTTTGGGCGGAAGCCTCATCTAATTCCATTTCCTCAATATCAAAATCAGATTCATCCTCATTCAACTGCGGAAAATTAATAAACGTTGCATTTTTCTCATCATATTCAATGTTTTTAATCAGGCTGCCGTCCTGTATACGTTTGTCTACGACCACCTGAAGCTTTGTTCTCGAGGCAAATGCTATCTCCATATCACGCATCGCTTTATCAGCAGCATCAGTGTGATAGGTAAACTTAGCGTTGGCATCGGTATCGATCAAATACTGAGAAAGCTTCTTTCCGCTCTTTTTCCAGTCACGCATCATATCTTTGACGTAGTTTAAATGCAATGAACTGGAAATGTATGTTGATACGGTAATGTCATTTCCATCCTTAACTTTGTTATGAGACTCGAACACCTTTCTCATCTTCTGATAAGTTGATGACAAAGGATTCGACAGGTTATCAATATGATTACGTCGGGATGCTTCTGTAGTAAACTCCGGTTTGTCCGCCAGAACCACTTCATGCCTCATTTTATCGAAACGGTTTATCTCCTGCCAGGCATCAAAAGTAATCCCCGAAAGGCCTATTATCTTAGCAAACTCTTCAGAATAAATAAAATCATCATTTGTGAAATCTATCTTCTCAGCTGTCTCGTCAATTATATCATTGAGGCGTTTCATACCTTTGTACAGAGTCTCAACGATCCATTTGCCATCAGGCGACTCAGCCAAAGTTTTATCACCGCTGTCTGACGCATTACGAGAACGCTTTACGACCTCATCAAATTTCGCCTGCTTCTCCTTCTGAAACTGATTCGGATCGAACAGCTGATCAATCGTATACTTCGGCTTACCATTTTCCTTCTCGAGCAGCATTGACAAAATGGCAGTAGTAAAACCACCCTGCCTTTGTACGGAAATAATGCCACTACTGGCAGTAAGATCCTGAATTTTATAGTTATTCCCATAAAAGCAATTATTACTGCTTGAAGGCGAAATAGTATACTTCAGAAAACGATCCTGAACCTCAGGGCCAAAAATATCATTAACAACATCAACTTCATCAATCTCTTTCATAGCGGTACTCCTTTTCCAATAAAACACATAGGATTACAGCTACAATACTAACACGGAAACAGCAACAAAAGTGCAACACGGGGCAGTTAGTTTTCTCCAGATTGATCTGAAATGTGTTTGTAATAATCTATAACATTAATAAATGGAATTGAAATCTTCCCACTATTAAAAATACTTGCCGAAATTGATTCGATTTTCCCTCTCGCAATTCCCACTACTGCTGCAGCTCCATTAACCGCTACCAGTTTAAAAAAATCGTCCCGGCTCATTTTTCCGTCAGATACAAAAGCGCCTTCTAGCGATAAATCTAAACTCATTTTTTGATTATTTCCTTGCTCAATATGAAGCTTAAAATCAATTACAATATGTGCAAGTCTTTTTTCATCCGAATCATAAAAATGAGGCTCATTTATATTCATAGAAAAACTTCTAATAGCATCCTTCTCTATATCAACGATTGAATTATTTACTTCCAAGTTATTTACTTTTGTTCCAATCAACTGAACTCCTGACGAAACATAGTTTAATTCCATTACGCTATCGCCTCCTTGGAATATAATCCCTTAAACCAGCTTGGTATTTCCTCCATATTATCAATTTCATTATTCCATGAAACAATATTATAGTTATTCATTTCACTTGAATCATAAAATAAAATATCCAATTCGATATTAAGTTTTTCGCATATTTCATTCAAAGATTTTATCGTGAAATTATATTCTCTACTTTCCCATTTTGAAACCATTCCTTGAGTTACACCCATATATTCAGCAAACTCTTTCTGTGTCATTTTTTTATCTAACCTTGCCATCTCAATTTTTGCAGATATCTTAGCCAACTCTATTGTAGTCTTTACATCATAGTTTGGCATTTCATCAGCAATCCAATTTACCTTCTTTGCTTTAGCTATCTTTTCTTTAATTCCCATGATAATTCCTCCTGTAAACCATTTTGACTTACAACGCATCACTTATTATCCATTTACGTCTTTTTCGAGAAATCTTGATTGCCTTATTATAATCACTCCTGTTCTTTTCTATGAAAACTGTGATAAGAATAACAAATCCCTCTTCTATAGTGTAAATTACCCTCATATTTATGTTTGAATGCGGATGTCTAATTGAAAACAATCCTATTTCGTCTGTTAATCTCTCAAATTCAGGCAACTTTACAGCGTTTTCTTTTTGATCATCTAAAACCGCCAAATCAATAAGCAGTTTCTTTTGATATCGTAAAAAAGGAGGATTCTGCTTCCAAATCTCACCAATAGCTTTACGAAATTCCTTTTCAAAACAATCTAGCGAATAAATATCTTCTAACTTGTTGATGTCAATCTTCACTAGTTTCACATTTTAACGCCTCCTCCTTGTAAGAAATATAATATTACTTATAAGTAATATTTGCAAGTTGTTTTCAGTTTACTCTTAACTTCCAGTACTTTTAGCCGTTTTTGACACACGAATAGATTACATCCGTCGGCCAGCATCCGTTTCTATGCATTATTACGTTTATACGAATTCAAAGTGCAAAAAAATATCATTCCCCTTCTCTTAGTTCTTTCAACGCTTTCATATATCCGAGAAGTCTTTGCTGCATCTTTTCATCCATACCCAAATAAGCCTCCATCACCTGACCTGCCTCGCTGGATTTGTCCAGCATAATGACCTCAGGACGATTGCCTCTTTTTCCTTTTCCTTCTGTCTCACTCAGAAGTTCATATGGTGTAACGTCAAGGACTTCGCAAATGATAAGAATCTTTTCTGAAACCGGATCCGTCTTTTTTCGTTTCCAGTCACTAATCGTACTCTGCGCAATTCCAGTACGTTCGGAAAACTCCTTCTGGCTCATCCCACGTGATTCAAGAAGATTAAAAATTTTTTCTGATATTGTCATCGGCTTATCTCTTCCATACATTCTTTCGTACAAACTTTCGAATAGCATACCAGTTTTTTGCTATTTCGTCAATACGAATTTATTCGTTCATAAAAATTTCGTGGTACCTGCCCCCGTCGGTGCCTGTCACTTAATAGTTTGTTCATATTTGGGGTGTGGCTGAGGCGGGGTTCCGCGGCAGCGATGACGACAGCGGTGACAGGCACTTAACAGTTTGTTCATATTTCGGCTGTGGCCATTAAAGGTACACGGTACCAATGTCCG
>CACZTF010000060.1 GCA_902784025.1 uncultured Lachnospiraceae bacterium | reverse complement strand
TTTCGTTGTTTGCCTGATTAGCCTTTACCGTCTCATATGTAAATACAACATCCTCTGCGGTAAAGTCACTTCCGTCACTGAACTTAACATCCTTCTTCAGTTTAAAGGTGTAGTTAAGACCATCGGAACTGATCTCCCATGAATCCGCCAGATCTCCCACATACTCTGACTTTTCATTTACTTTTGTAAGGGCATTGTTGATAAACGGGTATCCGTAACTCATGAAGCCCTTGATAGGATCCATAGTCTCACCGAAAATAGATGTGCCCACAAATGCGGTCACTTCTCCCGATGACTTACCAGAGCCTGAACTGCCTGAATCAGACTGACTTGCAGTAGTAGAATCTCCCGCCGCTGTTGTTGTTTCTGAACCCGTCGTACTCTCCCCCCCCGTTGACGAGCCTGAACAGCCGGCTACACCTATCACCCCCGCAACCATTACTGCCGATAATGCAAACGGCATGATCTTCTTTTTCATAAATGAAACCTCCTTCTTTTCTAAGTTCTAAATGAAAAAAAATTTTTTTTGATAAACTCATTTGCCGGCGCTAACCGCCCGGAAACATACTGTTTATCACTGATTAATTCTAATTTTTCAAATCTTTAGCCACAACCCCCAAGGGGGGATATTTTTTATGATCAACATGTATTTTCAGACTATACTTCCCGGATCTTCTTCAGGTTCAGGATCAGATATTACTGCTCAAACTCACGTAAAAAATAATGTAAGCATAAAAAAAGGATCACTTAAAATGATCCTGCTTAAAGATTCAGAAAAACAATTTTGATCATTCGGAAGATTGCCCCTGTGTATCCGGATCACCGGTCCCGTTACACTCACAGTCTTCCCTGTGCATTTCACTCCATTTGCCCCATACTCCTGCATAGATTATATTACGAAGCACCTCCGCGTCTTTCACTATGGGAAGCATCTCAAAGGCACGGGCGCACTCTGCCATTACCATATTAAGTAATCTGTACACATACTCTTCTGCGTCTTCTTTTTTATCAAATCCGTCATATATTTTTATAAGACAGTTATAATCTCCTTTTTTCCTGTCGGATTCCATATCCTCGTAAGCATCCATTATGTAAATGAACTTGCCAAGATAAAATCCGACACGCCTCAGCTCATCACTCCACTCGTCATTCCGGTAATCGCAGACCTCAGCCATGACCTCACCGAAGCATCCGGACACTGCATCCAGCTGATCTGATCCAGATCTTTCCAGTTCGCTGAACTTTTCAAAAGCTGACTCCACAGCTTTCGCCTTTTCCGGATACTTATCCTGCACCCGTTTTGCCCCTTTTTTCAAAGCAGCCATCATCACCCGGGCTTTTTTGCTCTTATCATCCTCCCAGTCATCAGCCAGCTTGTACCAGGCGAGCAGTATGTTCATATCTGCAGCATAAGAACTCACATCTGACGTTGTAAATGTACGTTTACGCACAGGGTGCGCGATACATCTTCCGTTAAAAGTGTGTTCTTCCGTCTCATAAAGACCTTGCAGAAGGTAAATGAGAAAAGTCATATCGTGCTGGATGGTAAGCTGGCCTGCACGCCCGTAATCCTTTTTCAGACAACTGCACAATCCGCAATACCGGGCCTGATACTCATCAAACTCCCGCATCTTAAGCTCTGCTGTATTTACCGAAACGTACCCGTACATCCTGATCCCCGATCATTTCTCATTAGAGAACATCTCCACCTTAAGTTCTCTTATCTCCTCTACCGTCAGCCCTGCACACATGGCGATAAACTCATCATCCAAGCCGCCCTGGGCAATAAGCCTCCTGGCAATATCCCTGTCGTGATTCTTATATGTATCATCATCCGTAAGTCCCATTTTCTTCCTCCTTGGGTAAGACATTAAGACGAGTGACAGTTCTCTGTATCAGTATTACCTTAAAATAAGTTTGTCAACTTGCAGCAGGCTGTCCCCTGTCTTATTTCATCATAAAAAATTCCTTAAGTCTTTCCGTAGTCACCTGTCCTGACAGTGCCTCGGTCAGATTCTTCTCCAGGCATCCGGCCTCTCCGGACTCAACATTTACAGTTATAACACAACCATCAGCATAATCAACCCCTTCTATCTCAATACTGACACCACGACCGGCAATATTGTCACATATCCTTCTTACGGTCCCTTCATTTTTGTAATCCGTTTTTACCGAAAGCTTCACCGCCGATATCTTCACTGCAAATACAGCAGCAGCTATGGCAGCCTCTGCCGCAGCAGAATAAGCACGCACAAGACCACCTGTGCCAAGAAGGGTCCCGCCAAAATACCTGGTAACTATCACGATACAATCTGTCAGTCCGCTGCCTTCCAGCACTGACAACATGGGAAGACCGGCAGTGCCCTGGGGTTCCCCGTCATCACCGTACTTTTTTATCTCTCCGGTCTCTCCCATGAGATATGCATAGCAATGGTGTCTTGCATCATAGTATTTTTTCTTCGCCGCAGCAACAAGCTCCTTTGCCTCTTCCGCAGATGATATGTGGTGCAGTTCTCCGAGAAACTTTGACTTTTTCTCCACCACCTCACCATAGCCGCATTTGATCACTGTTTTAAGCATGTATATTTCTCCTGCCTGAGAAGATGATATCTGAATGTCTCTCATTTTTTACAAAACCGGATCTGTACATTTTACGCAACTGCAAAGATCACATACACACATTACATGTTGTTCACATATTCTTTGGCAGTTTCAGCATACTCACTGTCAGGAAACTTATCCAAAATTATCTGATAATACTCTTTGGCCTTATCAACTTCCTGCATACTCTGATAACAGCGGGCAGCATAATATACTGCCTCCGAGTTGTTGTTATCCGCAGCATAAGCAGACTCAAAAAGTGATGATGCCTTTCTCACCTCGCTGTTGTTAAAAGCTTCCATACCCTGTGCAAATATATCATCTCCCGACACCTCACCCACATTACTCTTTAGAGATTCATACAGCTTCTTTGCTTCTTCACTTAAAGAGTTTTCACCATCCTTTATGGAAGAAAGGGTAAGCGCAGCCTGATCATTGTTTCCGGCGATGTATTCATTGGCTGCCGTTATAAGAGTCTGATTCTGGCTGGCGGAGCCTCCGTCGATCTTATTCTGAAGCTCATCCCTGGCTTTTGTCAGTTCATCGATCTTTTTTTGGGATTCCGTCAGCTTGTCATTGGCATCTGCAAGCTGCGCACTCATTTCCTTGGATTCACCGTTAAACTTACCTTCTGTGATACGGTCTCTGGCAGGAACTATCAAAAAAAAGATCAGTGCCGCACCAATACCTATACCTATGAGTATATGAAGGAAAGATGTTATACCGCTGCCTGAACGCCTGTATCCTCCTCCCGGTGTGATCACGTCATTTCCGCTCAAAGGTTTCCTGTCCTCATCGGGAGAATCAGGATTATCATTTGCCAGAAAACCGGGCAAACGCTCACTCTTAACCTCAGTATTATCCCTGCTGCTTTTTCTGATCTCGGAAAGATAGCGTTTTGCCATAGCGTTTCCGGTATCAACCTTCAGTACACCCCTTAATATTTTTTCTGCTCTGGCATATGCTTTTTTTTCAATGTAAAAAAGTGCCAGCATAAGCTGCGCTTTCAAAAAACCCGGAGTATGCGAGGCCACCTTTTTAAGCTGTATGAGAGCTATATCATAGTTTTCATTCAGTGCATTTTCGAGCACCTGATTATATTTTCTTGCAGCGGCTGCTTTTTCGTCAAAATCCGTCTTCTTTTTTCGTACCTGTTCTATGTAATCTCCGGCAAGATTACCGACACTGTTATAATTTTTGCTTATCACCCAGTGACTGAGACCTTCTACCACTTCGCCGATCTCATAATAACAAAGCCCTAAAAGGTTTCTGGCAGGCACACTGGTCTTGTCAAGGAGTACCGCCATCTTCAGACTTTCTATGGCACCTGACAGATCTCTTACACCTGCCTGCTCAAGGCCCTTGTTATAATAAAAATTAGATGCTGAAGCTGCTTTTTTATAAAAAGAAACATCAGCATGACACTCGGGACAAAAATCACTTTTAAGAAGTTCTGCTCCGCATTTATTACACTTCATAATCTAACCGAAACTCCTTAATTATTACGCTGCTTTACTGCATGCATATCCAAGTCTTCTATCATTTTATAAAAAAGATCCGTCATGTCCGGTGAATTATTATTTATAACAGCCTTTTCCGCCTCATCAGCCTCAAGACTGGGACGGAATTTTTTTAATTCTTCTTCAAAATTAATCATTTCTATCCTCTGTTTTTAGTATTTTCAGTTATTTTTTTGATCTGATATCAAATTATTGTAAACCGTTTGATCAAAACCCGTAATAATATATCACGCCAATCCTGCGATGATCTCCCCTGCAAGAAACAATGAACCTGTGCAGAATATATTATCATGATGTATTGAAAGAGCCTTATCAAAAGCTTCCGGCACTGTTTTGGCAATAACAGTGTTCCCTGCTCCCATAGCACGAAAGACTTTTTCGGTTTCTTCGGCATCCGAGCTCCTGGCTCCTGAAAAAGCAGTTATCACTATTACCGAAAACAGACCGCTCTCACAGATGAGCCGAGCCATTTCTTTTTTATCCTTGTTATCGGATACTGCAAAAAGCAGCACATTTTTCTTGTCACAGGCAAATGACGCCACGCTCTGCAAAAAAGCCTTTATCCCTGCTGCATTATGAGCACCGTCTATATAAACGCCCTCCTGTATCCTGTCCATACGACCCGGCCATCTGAAGGACGCAAACG